>CAVKNR010000094.1:0-5753 GCA_963657575.1 Sodaliphilus sp. | reverse complement strand
CTCTTTTTCGAGTGCGCCTATGATCGCGATGGTTGCCATGCCATCCCCCAAATCCGTGCAAATTGCTTATCCACGGTATGGTACCAGCATTTTGGCTCAACCGCGTCAGCACCAAGCCGTTAGGCCAGTACAGCTCGGGTATCATAAAGGGGCAAAAATAGCTTGTTAGCCGATGGCCGACCTGAGCTCCGCACGGCGCTTTTTCATACCGGCCATAACGGCATTGCGCAGCTCGGGCATGCGCGCGGTATCCATCTGGGGCACGCCGTCGAGCTTATAGGGAATGCCCAGTTGCTCGTACTTGACGACACCCATCGTGTGATACGGCAGCATTTCCAGGCCCACCACGTTGTGCCATGGAGCGATGAGGCGACCGAGCTTCTCGCACTCCTCAACCGTATCGGTAATGCCCGGCACCACCACGTGGCGGATAACGACCTTGATCTTGCGACGCGCAAGCTCATCACCAAACGCCAGAATGCGTGCGGGATCGCACCCAGTCAGCTTTTTATGCTCGACCGGGTCGGCATGCTTAATATCGAGCAGTACCATGTCGGTCTCGTTGAGCACGGCATCGAACTTCTCGGGGTGGTTGGGGTCAAATGCATAGCCACAGCTATCTAGGCAGGTATGTACGCAACCATCGGGGTTATTGTGCATGGCGCGGAACAGGTCGGCCAAAAACTCAGGCTGTAGGAGCGGCTCGCCGCCGGACACCGTAATGCCGCCGCTGCGGTAAAACTCATGGTTACTCTGGAACTCGTCCATCAGGTGCTCGACGGTCACCATGGTGCCGCCGCTAACCGACCAAGTATCGGGATTGTGGCAATACGCGCAGCGCATGGGACAGCCCTGAACAAACACCACAAAGCGGATGCCGGGTCCATCGACCGTTCCCATCGTCTCGATTGAATGCACGCGGCCAAGGGCAAACGCAGAGTCCTCGGGACGAGCGTCCACACCCTCAAGCGTCATTTCTGCCATTCGCGCTACCTTGCCTCTCCTTGGATGCAACCAATTAAAATGCCAGAGCCATTCTAGCCCATGCGTTTGCGTTTAAACGTCTCGGACTAGAACGGCACGTTTTAATCTATCCCCCATCACCATGGCTGGGGGCTACGTCGAGATGTCAGGCTGAAGAACGCTCGCCTGCGGCCTTTACGCCTTAAGCGTGAGCACCGCACCGAAGGCGGTCGGGCCGCAATGGCTCGAGATGACGCCGCCGACCTGAGTCCAGGTAACGTCCTTAAAGCCCAGATCATGCGCATAGACCTCCATGTCATCGCGCAGCTCCTGGGAAAGGCCCACCGAATACGCCAGGCCAATGTGCGAGTAGTCAATCTCGCCCTTCGCAACCATGTGGTCAATAAAGGCGCGGGCGCACTTGAGCATAGAGCCGCGGAACTTCTTGGTCGCCACGAACTTGCCGCCCGTCACCTCAATGCAGGGCTTAATCTTGAGCAGATGGGCGCCAAGGAATGCGACGTTGGACAAGCGACCGCCCGCCTTAAGAAAGGCAAGATCGGTAGGAACAAAGCCCAGCAGCACGCGGTCCATGACGGAATTCGTAAATGCAAAGATCTCGTCGACGGTGGCATCGGGGTGAGCCTCGATGTATTTGGCGGTCTCGACGACAACGAGCGACTGGCCCACCGAGACAAAGCGCGTGTCCATGGAGTAGACGTAGTCGCGACCCTTGGCGGCGATCTTCGATGATTGATGCGAGCAGGTCGTGGCCTCGGAGTACGCAAGATGTAGAATGGTCGCATCGGGCTGCTCGGCATGGATACGATCGTACACGTGAGCAAAATCCGCAGGCGCGCAGCCGCTGGTCTTGGGCATCACGCCAAACTCGTTGCAGCGCGAATAAATCTCGAGCGGATCGATCGAGCCGTCCTCGACGGTCTCGTCACCAATCGTGACATGCATGGGCACGCGCACGATGCCGTAGCGCTCGCAGAGCTCCGGCGTCACATCCGACCCAGACTCAACCACGATTACGTACTTGCCCATTATTATCACGACCCATCTCGACATTGGCTTTTCAATACATGGCACGCGCCGCCGCACTGTTGCACAACGGCGTCCAAGCGCCAAAGAGACGCCGCCCCTTGCACACAACAAAGGACAGCGTCTCCCTGGAAAACTCCGTGCTTATCTAGGATTCCACACGGTTTATTAAGGAGGGTTACTTATTCCGCAAACGGTCGCTATATGCGGTAAGCGGTAGTTGGCCGCGACAACTGCGACACATTCCGTCCAGCAAATCCAATCGTGCTCCACGCACGGTTAATGCACGAGGCGGTAGAAATTCATCGATGCCGCACCCTCGGCGTGCAGCTCCATCGCCGGAACCGCCGGCGAATAGGTACGGCTCGTAAGTGCCGCCTCGCCGCCATTTGCAAAAATCTCGACCATCGTAGTGTCCGAAAGCACGCGCAGGTCGCGAAGCTCGCTGAGCTCGATCGACCTCTGGTCGCGCCCATAGCCTTCGTCACCCATGTCGAGGGTAAGCATCCCGTCTGCATAGCGCACAAAGACACCCTTGCGGATTTCGAGCTCGATCACCTGGGCGCCCTCACAGGAAACCATAAGATCAAACAGGCGGCCCGGCTCCTCAACGGTTTCACCGCCTGTCGCGCAAACGCAGTCGCCGCGCATCCTCTCAATCTCGTGCACCGGCTGCTGACAGAGCTTACCATCGCGCATGCTCAGTTTTCTCGGCACCGTCAACGCGCACTGCCACCCGCGTGCCACCGTCGGGCTTTTTGCCGTCGCATCGGGGCAACCCGACCACCCGATCATCAAACGCCGACCCGCAGCATCCTCAAAAGACTGCGGTGCGTAGAAATCAAAGCCGGCATCGACCATCGGGGGCATGCCCTGCCCGGCGATCTTAAAACTCGGCGCCTCCCAATCGGCCTCGATGGGAAACCACACGCACTGGTGCGGATTGCGGTAACGCCATCCATCGGCGGACACACCCTGCGGACAGCAAACGAGAATAAGCTCACCATCGAGCTCAAACAGATCGGGGCACTCCCACATAAAGCCAAACTTCTCGCCCAACTCAATGCGCGTCGCATAGCTCCAGTCCTCTAGATTGCTCGAGGTATAGACAAGCACGCAGCCGCGGTCGTCTTTCGTACGAGCGCCCAGAACCATGTAGTAGATACCATCGTGTTCAAGGATTTTGGGATCACGCACGTGCGTACCGATATCGTCGGGGTAATCGACCGGCCCAACAGCTATGCGCTTCTCGCCCAATTCGTCGGGGTTCTCGGCAACCACATGAATCTGGTTTTGCTCACGGCCCG
The DNA here is from genome assembly GCA_963657575.1 of Sodaliphilus sp. Taxonomy (GTDB): domain Bacteria; phylum Actinomycetota; class Coriobacteriia; order Coriobacteriales; family Coriobacteriaceae; genus Collinsella. The sequence continues at coordinate 2,436 of CAVKNR010000094.1, read as the reverse complement.
TCAACACGTAGTCGTAATCATCGCGGTCAAAATGCTTGACGTTGCCGGTATAGAAGTAGTGAATCTTGCCGTCGTGTACAAAGGCAGAACCAGAATACGCTCCGCTCGAATCCAAATCGGAATCGGGGAACAGCACAGGGCCGCGATTCTCGTACGTCACAAAATCCTTTGTTGTCAGATGATTCCAAAGCACTGGACCGCCATGCGCAGCATCGAATGGATCGTATTGGTGATAGATGTGATACGTATCACCGATCTGCACCAAACCGTTGGGGTCGTTGAGCCAGCCAAGCTCAGGCTCCACATGGAACAGGAGCCTATCGGGGTCGGACGCGATGCGACCCGCCGTCTCATCCTGTCCGGCACGCCACTGCTCATAGTCCGCGCGTGTCACCTTATTTTTTTGATTAAACATCGCCGTTGACTTTCTCGTCTATGGGGAAGGACGCTCGACTCACACGAGTCGAACGCCCTTCCCCAAATGGACTTATCCTCAGATTACGCTGAACGGCTCAACTAGAAGCTGACATCAAAGCCAGCACCAGCGCCCTCTTCATCAGTGGTCGGCACGCCCTTTGCCTTGTTGTAGGCAAAGATCAAGACGATCGGCACGATAAAGGCGATGAGATTGCCAGCCACATACCACACGAGCGTCTCGGGCGTGACGATGAGCAGGCCAAGCACGCCGGTCAGACCCTGACCGATGGCGCGCACCTCAAAGAGCTTCACGAAGGCACCGCCGCAGCCTGCACCGATGCAAGCGCAGATGAACGGGATGATCGAGTAGCGCATGTTTGCAGCAAAGATTGCGGGCTCGGAGATACCGACCAGCGTCGGGATAAAGGACGACATGCAGATGTTGCGCTCTTTGGAATGCTTCTTGTGAATGAGGTACATGCCGATGGCGCCGCCGCCCTGGGCGATGATGGAAACCGACCAGATGGCCTGGATGTAGTTGAAGCCAGTCGTGGCGACGAGGTTTGCCTCGATACCCTGGATGAACTGATGCGTACCGGTAACGACGAGCGGCTGCAGGAATGCGGCAAAGACAAAGGCACCGAAGACGCCCATCCTGTTGTACAGGATATCGATTACACCGGCGAGGACGTTGCCGATCAGGTTGCCGAGCGGGCCGAACACGGTGAACAGGGCGACGTTAGCAAGAATCAGGGTAACGGTCGGGACAAAGACGAACGAGACGACCTCGGGGATGTACTTCTGGGCAATCTTTTCGACCTTGGCCATAAACCAGGCAGTCAGGATTGCAGGGAACACGCCGCCCTGGAAAGCAACCATGGGGATGGAGAGCGGACCAAAGTTCCAGTACTCAGCACCCGTCGGATCCATAACGAACGTGTTGCGGTTCATAAGGCTCGGGTGAACCATGACGATACCGACGAGGATGCCCAGAATCGGGTTACCGCCAAAACGCTTCACCGCGCTGTACATAACCAGGACAGGCAGGTAGTCAAACGTGGTGGCGATAATGGCAAAGAAGCTTGCGAGGTTCTTGAGGAACTCGCTGTGGTCGGCAAGGCTGCCCTCCATGCCAAAGAGGCCGTTGGCAACGATCAGCGACTTAAGGCCGATGATGATAGCAGCGCCGACGAAAGCGGGAATGATGGGGATAAAGATATCCGAGAATACCTTGAGGACCGAGAAGAACTTGCCCTTCTTGTCCGCCTCGGCGCCCTTGACCTCGGAAGCGCTGATCTCCTTAACGCCCGTCAGAGCCATAAACTCATCGTAGACCTTGTTGACGGTACCGGTACCGAAGATGATCATGAGCTGGCCGCTGTTGTACAGCACGCCCTTGACGCCATCGATGTTCTCGAGCTCGGCCTTGTTGTACTTGCTCGTATCCTTGAGCACCAGACGCAGACGCGTAACGCAATGCGTGGCGCCCTCGATGTTCTCCAGACCGCCGACGTTATCGACGACTTGCTGAGACACTACTTTGTAGTCCATGTTCCTCTCCATTCCCTTACGAAATCATAAAACGTTTTGATGCCATTACAGAGACGCGATCGTTGCATTTGCGCACTTGAGCGTACCGTCGGTGACCGTCAGTGCCACACCCTGGCCCTGCTTATTGCAGAAGCGCGCGTTAAGCGCAACATCATCGACAAAGATGGTCGCGATATCGTCGTCAACGACCAGGCGCACATGATGAGTGCCCTCGCCCTTAAAGAACAACGGACGCTCGAGGCCCATGTTGTTGACCTGGAACCACGGATACTGGGGGGCCGCCGTAAACTCGAGCTTGCCCTCACGCAGGTTGGCGCGGAACTCATAGGCAAGACCGGACTCGGCGTCCTCGGCAAGCTTCACCGAGAAGCCGGCAGCGTCACCGGCGAGCTCGATGTCGGCATCGAGCATATAGGTGGAACCGGCATCCGCGGCGAGCACCTGCTCGACCTTGCCCGACTCGCAGGA
>CAVKNR010000093.1:0-5777 GCA_963657575.1 Sodaliphilus sp. | reverse complement strand
TCAGCCCGTGGGAGGCCAGGGCGCCGCTGACCGGTGGACGGCACCGAGCCGTACGATTGAACTGAGAAGGGGGAGGCCTCGCGGCCTCCCCCTTTTTTTGCGTTTACGGGCTTTTGTCTCACATAGTAGCTGTGTTTTATAACCCTCGTTTGTCGCATCTTCTGTGAACGGGCTACAATAACTTAGTCTGTGCGATATGGAGGTGAACATGGCTGAAGCTGGTATCGGCGTTGATATCGTCGAGATTTCCCGCATGAAATCTATTCTTGAAAAGACGCCGTCGTTTGCTCGGCGTGTGTTTACCGAAGAAGAGCGTGCGTATTGCGATGCATCATCGCGTCCCGCTGCTCACTATGCGAGCCGCTTTGCTTCGCGCGAGGCGGTGCTTAAAGCTCTCGGCACGGGTTTTAGCCAGGGCGTGGGTCGCAAGGATGTTTCGGTAACGCGTGATAAACTCGGCAAACCGAAGGCGCTGCTTTCGGGCCGTGCACTCGAGATCGCTCATGAGCTGGGTGTTGTTGAGGTTGCTCTTTCCATTACGCTTACAGGAGACTTAGCCGTTGCGAATGCCATCGCGATTACCGAAGATGCTCGGCCTAAGCCAAAAGAGGAAAAGGTGAGCACCAAGAAACGCGTTGCGCAGACATTTAAAGAGGCTCGCTCTGTTTTAGATGAGCTTGAGCAGCTGCAGAATTCAGCATTGACGGAGCACTTGGGCGATGCTTCGCAAGATACGCTAGGAGCATAGATGAAACCGGTTTTGAGTACCGAAGAAGTCGTTCGTCTCGAGGATATCATCGAACGCGAAGGGACTTCGAAGGCCGAGCTTATGGAGCTAGCGGGTGAGTTTGCCGCCAACGAGGTCTTGAAGCTCAATCCCGATCGGGTTCTCGTTCTGGTCGGTTTTGGTAATAATGGCGGCGACGGTTGGGTTGCCGCCGATATCCTGAGCCATAAGGGCGTGGACGTGGATATCGTTTCTCCGGTTGAGCCGGATGAGATTCCTGCTGCTCTGGCACGTCATGTTGCTCGTCGTACTGCCGGCCGCGATGTGCACGTTTGCGTTGGCCCCTCGCGTGACGAACTCGAGGTTTTGATCGATAAGGCCGATGTTGTTGTCGATGCCATTTTTGGTACCGGTTTTCACGGGAATCTGCGTGCGCCGTTCTCCATCTGGATTCCTACGGTCAATGAATGCGCCGATTGTGTCGTATCCATTGATGTCCCCTCGGGCCTGAATGCCGAGACGGGCGTTGTTGATGACGACTGCATTCGTGCCGAGCATACGGTGACGATGATTGCGCCCAAGATTGGTTTGTATAGCGCTGATGGCCCTGAGTATGCTGGCGATTTGATCTGCGGCAATCTTTACGACCGTCTTGACGAGGTCATCGATGATGTCGACCACGCCGCTGAGATTGTCGAGCCCGGTGACTTAGTTGATTACTTTGCCCCACTGCCTACGAATATCGATAAGTATTCCCGTGGCTCTGTGCTTATTGTCGCCGGATCTGCGCAATATCCTGGTGCTGCTATTATGGCGGCCAAGTCTGCAGCTCGCGCGGGTGCTGGTTACGTGGCGGTCGCGGCTCCTGACGCCTGCGCCAATCTTATTCGCATGGCGCTTCCTTCGATTCCCGTCTTTGCTATTCCGTCTGATTCCCGCGGCTCCTTTGGCGCCGCTGCGCGCATGACGGTGTGCGAGATTGCAAAGAAGTACAGCTGCGTACTGTGCGGTCCTGGTATGACGACGTCTGCCGGCGCTATGCAGGTGGTTTCGGGCTTGCTCGAGCTTGATGTACCGCTTATTTTGGACGCCGATGCACTCAACTGCCTTGCTAAGATTGCCATTGACGGTATTGATAGTAACCCCGAGATGTATCGTCGCGAGCAGCCGTTGGTTATGACGCCGCACTATCGTGAGCTTTCGCGTCTGGTTGCCGGTGACGAGGTGAACGACCTTGGTACCGCGATTGCAGCCGCGCAGAAGGTTGTCTGGGCTGCAGGCTCCGACAATCTGGTGGTCATTGCCAAGGGGCCGACGACGGCTATCTGTGGCGTTGAGCGTGTACTGCTGCCGCTCTCGGGTCCGGCTTCTCTGGCAACTGCCGGTTCAGGTGATGTTCTCGCGGGTATTTTGGCCGGCACGCTTGCCACCATGCGCGACGAGATGGATCGTTGGGAGTTGCTGTATTCGTACGCCGTCGCACTTCACAGCTACGCCGGTTTTGCCGCGGCGACGGAGTATGGTGAGAAGAGCGTTATCGCGACCGATCTTATCGACTTGATCGGTCCTGCCATGGAGCTGGCGGCAAAGGATGCGCTCGAAGATCTGGGAATCATGGACGAAGGGTCGGATGACTAATCATGAATAAAGCCGATTTGACGCGCTGGTCCTGGGTCGAGATCGACCGTGGGGCGCTCCGTCGCAACACGAGGGCCTATAAGAACTTGCTGAATCCACGTCAGCGCCTGTGCTGCGTGGTCAAGGCCGATGCTTATGGTCATGGAGCTGTTGAGTGCGCCAAGATCATGTATTCGGCCGGTGCCGACATGTTTGCCGTGGCGACGGTTAACGAGGGCGTTGAGCTCCGACGGGGCGGGATTACGAAGCCCATCCTCATCCTAAGCGAGCCGCCTATCGAGGCCATTCCGACGTTGCTCGAGTTTGATATCATGCCCTCGGTCTATACGTCTGACTTTGCTCTTGCGTATGGCGAATGTGCCGTCGCGGCGGGCAAGGTGGGCAAGTATCATCTCGCCATCGAGACAGGTATGAATCGTATCGGCGTACACTACACGCAGGTGCTCGACTTTGTGCGCGGTATTAATTTCCATCGCGGTATTCAGTGCGACGGCGTATTTACGCACTTCGCCACGGCCGATGAACCTTCGGGCTGGGACTACAAACTGCAGTGTCAGCGCTTTACCGAGGCCGTTCAGGCCATTAAGGATGCGGGCTTTGAGTGCGGTATCGTGCACTGCGCCAACACGCCGTCCTCGATGCTCGACCCCTCGATGCATTTTGATATGATTCGCGCCGGCGTTGGCTTGTATGGCATGCAGCCGTGCGAGCTGAGTGGCCGCGTGATGCAGCTTGATCCCGTTATGAGCGTCCATGCGCGCGTGACGCGTGTGGCACACCCTGCGATGGGTGAGGGCGTGGGCTACGGTTTTACCTACCGCGTACCGCGTACGCGCGTTCAGATCTGCACGCTGCCGATCGGTTATGCCGACGGCCTATCGCGTACGCTTTCCAATCGTATGGATGTGCTGTATCGCGGCGAGCGCGTGCATCAGGTTGGCAATATCTGCATGGACCAGTTTATGGTCGCCATTCAGTCCAACCCGGCACACGAGATTCCCGAGGCCGAGTATGGTGACGAGATGATTATTGTCGGCCGCGATGGCGATGCCGAGATCACTATGGACGAGATGGCCCGACTGCGCGGAACGATTAACTACGAGGTCGCCTGCGGCTTTGGCATGCGTCTCGACAAGGTCTACGTGTAGGAGCCGCTATGGGCGTCATGCACATCCCCGGCCATACCCATCAGGCACCACGTGAGGTCGCACTCGAGGAAATTGAGGCCGTTCTGGGCGATTGTCACCTCTGCCAGCTCTACCAGTCGCGTCACAATATCGTGTTTGGCGTGGGAAACCCCCGCGCTCGTGTGATGTTTATTGGCGAGGCGCCGGGCCGCAATGAGGATTTGCAGGGCGAGCCCTTTGTGGGGGCGGCAGGCGAGGACCTCAACGGCATTTTGTCGCTGGCGGGGCTCAAACGCGAAGACGTCTACATTGCCAACGTGCTTAAGTGCCGCCCGCCGGGAAACCGCAATCCGCGTCCCGAGGAAGTGCTGGCTTGCTCGCCGTTTTTGCGTGAGCAGATTCGAAGCATCTGGCCCGATATTATCGTGACGCTCGGCAACCCCGCGACGCACTTTGTGCTTAAGACCGAGATTGGCATTACTAAGCTGCGCGGCAGGTTCCACCAGATGGGGCATTTTGTAGTAATGCCCACGTTCCATCCGGCAGCAGCGCTACGCAATCCGGCGTGGCAGGAACTGCTGGAGGAAGACTTTAAGATGCTGGGCGACTATCTGGAGCGACATCCCGCACCAGAGGACGCCTCGGAATAATAAGGAGCATATATGTCCCTGGAGCGCCTGGGGGTAGGTACTTACAAAACGACTTGCGCTGCCGATACGGAGTACTTTGGCGAGCTAATTGCACCGTGCCTTGAGGACGGCGATGTGCTCATCCTGACCGGTGGCCTGGGGGTGGGCAAAACTCACTTTACCAAGGGCGTCTCGCGCGGGCTGGGCGATGGGCATATGGTTACGAGCCCTACGTTTGCGCTCATGGCCGTTCACGATCAAGGCCGTATTCCGCTGTTTCACTTTGATCTATACCGCCTGGAGCATGCCTACGAGCTCGAGGATACGGGCATTTTCGATGTGCTGGGCTATGAGGGTGCTTGCCTGCTGGAATGGGGCGAACAATTCCAAGACGAGCTGACGGATGAGTATCTTTCGGTGACGCTCAAGCGTGATGAGGGCGACAGTGATGTGCGAACGATAACGCTCGAGGCGCACGGTGACCGCGCAATGGAGCTTTCCCATTTGATTGATAAGGCTGTACAAGATGAGCTTGCATAACGATAACGCGCTGGTGGTGGCGCTCGATACCTCGACCGACATGCTTGCCTGCGCGGCAAGCTGGATTGATGGGCAGACGGGCGAGACGAAGCTCGTGAGTGGCGACCACATGTGTCGCCGTCACGCCAACGTTGAGCTCGTGAATACCGTTGATGGCGTGCTGGCTCAAGCCGGTCTGGATCGCAGCGATGTTGGTTACTACGTGGTCGGCCGCGGCCCGGGGTCGTTTACGGGTGTGCGCATCGGCATCTCCACTGCCAAGGGCCTCGCGCGCGGTGCCAATGTTCCGCTGCTGGGCGTGTCGACGCTCGACGCTTGCGCTTGGACGGCGTGGAAGGCTGGCGTGCGCGGCAAGCTTGGTATCTTGGCCGATGCTATGCGCGGTGAGGTATATCCGGCGCTGTATATGCTGGTCGATGAGGGTCCCGAGCGTCAATTTGAGCGCGAACACGTGGTCAAGGCCGCCGTGGCGCTCGATGAGTGGCGCCAAGCAGCGGACTGGGACCAGGTTCAGCTGACCGGTGACGGTCTCGTGCGCTATGGCAAGCTGCTGGGTGAGGACGAGACCGCCCGCTGCGTGGAGCGCGACCTGTGGTGGCCTTCGGGCGAGGGCTTGCTGCTCGCGCACGCTGCGGGTGACGGCGATCCGGCTCGCGTCCTGCCGATTTACACGCGCCTTTCTGATGCCGAGGAAAACGAGCGCAAGCGTCTTGGTCTTGCCGAGAGTGCGCAGAGCGAAATTACGGGTGTTGCCGATGAGCTCGCCGGTCGTCATCTGCAGTTCCGCCCCATGGGCGCGGCGGATGCCGAGGGCGCGAGCGCGCTGGAGGCTGCCTGCTTTGAAGGTGCCGGACACGAGGCGTGGACGCCGGGCATGTTCCTGTCCGAACTGGGCGAGGACGTCGCTGCGCCGCGTAGTTGGTGGGTGGCACACGACGACGGCAAGCTGCTGGGCCTTGCCGGCGGTATGGTCGTGGACGGTGATGTGCAGATTCTGGATGTCGCCGTCGACCCGGCACATCGCCGCGAGGGCATTGCCCGCAAGCTGCTGTCGCACGTGAGCTATGATGCCCAGATGCTCGGCTGCACCACGGCTTCGCTCGAGGTCGAGGACGG
>CAVKNR010000092.1:0-5787 GCA_963657575.1 Sodaliphilus sp. | reverse complement strand
TGTCCGTGTTTGCCAAGCCGGGCCAGAAGGTCGCGTTTGTCGGCGCCACCGGTGCCGGCAAGACGACCATCACCAACCTCATCAACCGCTTCTACGACATCGCCGACGGCAAGATCCGCTACGACGGCATCAACGTCAACAAGATTCGCAAGGCAGACCTGCGCCGCTCGCTGGGCGTCGTGCTGCAGGACGTGAACCTGTTCACCGGCACCGTGATGGATAACATCCGCTACGGCAACCTGGACGCCACCGACGAGGAGTGCATCGCGGCAGCCAAGCTCGCGGGCGCCGACGACTTTATCACCCGACTGCCCGACGGCTACGACACTATGCTCACCGGCAACGGCGCACAGCTGTCGCAGGGCCAGCGCCAGCTGATTTCGATCGCACGCGCTGCTGTCGCCGATCCGCCGGCAATGATCCTGGACGAGGCCACGAGCTCCATCGACACCCGCACCGAGGCCATCGTGCAGGCCGGCATGGATAAGCTCATGGAGGGCCGCACGACGTTTGTCATCGCACACCGCCTGTCCACCGTGCGCAACTCCGACGCGATCATCTGCCTGGACCACGGCCGCATTATCGAGCGCGGCAACCACGACGAGCTGATCGCCAAGCGCGGGTATTACTACCAGCTGTACACGGGTGCGTTTGAGCTCGAGTAGGACCGGTTACTGACGGAGGGCGCCCCGAGGGTGGCGGGGTAATTCCTCCGTGCTCAAACATTCTCGCTGCGCTGCGAAACTGCGCGCGGAGGAAATACCCCGCCACCCTCGGGGCGCCCTCCTGCGCACGATCAGCCCGTCGTTTAGAACGGAATAAAAGTTTGTGAGGCCCTGGCCGTTTGGCCAGGGCCTCGTTTTGTAAAGATGATTATTAAATCCCCGTCCCAGAAAAATCATCGGGCAGGCAGGGCGGCAAAAGTAGTCAAAAAAGTCCCGTCCCAGATGAGCTAGTTGAGAAGTTGGGCCATGGCGTTGACGAATTTCTGGACTTGGAGGGTTGGCTCGAGCGGGTAGTGCAAAAAGACCGGCACCTCTCGCCCGCACAGGAACGGTACGCCCACAAAGGCCGGATGCACACCCGACCACGCACCGCAGGTGAGCACCGCATCGCCCTTTTCCTCCGCCTCGTTAAAGAGCGCAAAGTCGAAGCTATCCACGTCGATCACGTCCACGCCGCCGTCGGCCAAAAGGTCGATGCGCAGGCTGTCCATGGCGTCGTTGCCGTGACGGAGCACGCGCAGGCGCATGCCCTCCAAGTCGGCGACCGTAATGCGATTCTTGCGCGCCAGCGGGCTCGTGCGCGGCAGGTCGATATAAAACGGCACGTTGACAATGCGGAGCCTTTGGCAGGCATCACCCCAGCGTGGGGTAGAAAAACTCGACTGCACCACATCGACCTCGCGGCCCAAGCTGCGCATGACGGTCTCGCGCTCGTCGTAGAGATCGCTTACCGGCACAATCTCAAAGCGCAGCGACGGTTCCAGATCGTGAATGCCCGACCACATCGACAGCGTTTGGCGCCCCGGGCACATCATCGACACGCCCAGGCGCACAGCACCGCCATCGCCCGCGGCGCGTCGAGCACGGCGCAACGCATCCTCGGACTGGCGCATGATCGAGCGCGCGTCGTCCACCAGCAGTGCGCCGGCCGGCGTCACCTTGACGCCCGAGTGCGAGCGTTCGAACAGCGTGATGCCGAACTCGGCCTCGAAACCCGACACCTGCTTGACGAGCGCCGGAGTCGACACACGCAATTTTGCCGCCGCACGCGAGAAGCTTCCCAGCTCCGCGGCGGCCGATATGGCCTCAAGTCGTCGATCGTACACGTCAATCTCCCGTTTTCGCGCCTGTGGCCACATGATGCCACAGGGGGTTGTTTTCGCAGGTCACGCGCTCGGTTGAGCATAAACTGCATTGCACAGTGTAAACCTACGGTTAACGCCATTCTAACAAATATGCAATTCACCTGCGCAAATGCAAAGCATACGATAACCTGCGAAAACCACGTGGGTCGGTTAATGGGAACGGCCCACCGGGAGGCACAAGAAGGGAAGTTTCTATGAGCAACTGGCTTAAGCTCGAGGGCGATGTCTGCGCCGTGACCGGCGCGCTCGGCGGTATGGGCGCCGAGATCTGCCGCGAGTTCGCCCGCAACGGCGCCAACGTCGTCCTGCTCGATCTGGACGAGGAAAAGGTCAAGGCCGCAGCCGCCGACCTCGCCGCCGAGTTTGGCATCCACGCCGAGGGTTACAAGATGAACGCCACCGACGAGGCCGAGGTTCAGGCCGCCGTCGATGCCACCATCGCCAACTTCGGCCGCGTCGACGTCCTCGTCAACACCGCCGGCATCCTGCGCTTCGCAGCCATGGAAGATCTGCCGCTGAGCGACTGGGAGCAGGTGCTCAACGTCAACCTCACCGGATACTTCATCACCTCGCAGCGCTTTGGTCGCGAGATGATCAAGGCCGGCCAGGGTCGCTTGGTGCACATCTCGACCGTTGCCAGCCACTCCCCCGAGACGTTCTCGGGCGTGTACAGCTCCACCAAGGCCGGCGTCAACATGATGTCCAAGATGCTCGCTGCCGAGTGGGGCCCCTACGGCGTGCGCTCCAACTGCGTCGAGCCCTGCTTCGTTAAGACCCCGATGTCGGCCAACTTCTACGCCGACCCCGAGGTCGAAAAGAGCCGCAGCCGTCTGATCGCCACGCGCCGCATCGGCGAGGTCAGCGATATCGCCAACGCCGTCATGTTCCTGGCGTCCAAGCGCTCGGACTTTACCACCGGCGACGCCATCAAGGTCGACGGCGGCTTCTCCAACATGATGGGCGACCTCACCGCCAAGCCCGGCGGCCGTCGCGCCTATGCCGACAACTACCTTAAGAACAAGGGTGTCGAGCTCTGGTCCGATGAGTCCGGCGTCGCAAAGCCGACCGACCAGTAAACCAACCTGACAGGGAGGCCCGCGGATACGCCCGCTCCTCCCCCGTATCGATTAGAAAGAGTCCAATGGCTTCCACCAACTCCAACAAGGGTCGCGCCGTCGTGCTTTCCGCCGCGTGCGTCACCATGTTCTTCATCAGCTCCATCGCGCTGTACTCCGTCGTGAGCAAGAACCTGCTCGCCGTCTACCCCGAGTGGTCCAGCGCTCTTACCTGGGCCTTCCCGGTCTTTCAGACCATCATGGCCGTGACGGGCATCTTCGCCGGCCGCATCTCCGATAAGATCGGCCCGCGCAACGTCGTGATCGCCGCCGCCGTGTGCTACGGCGTGGGCTGGTTCATGTCCGGCACCGTCACCGAGCCGTGGCAGTTCTACCTGTGGTTCTCGCTCGTCGCCGCCGTCGGCAACGGCTTGGGCTACAACCCGGCGCTCACCACCGGCCAAAAGTGGTTCATCGACAAGAAGGGTCTCGCCTCCGGCATCACCCTGGCCGCTTCGACCGCCGGCCCCGCCGTGCTGTCCCCGGTGCTCGCCTCGCTGCTCATCCCGAGCCTGGGCATCTTTGGAGCCCTTAAGGCGCTCGGCGTCATCTTCTTTGTGACGATTGCCGCCTCCGCCCTGTTCCTGAAGGCCCCCGAGGCCGGCTGGCTGCCCGAGGGCTTCGCGGCCCCCAAGGGCGGCGCGCATGCCGGTACCTTCGGTGACCTCACCCCGGGCGAGATGGTCAAGACCCCGCGCTTCTGGGTCCTCATCGTCACCTTCGCCTTTGCCGCCACAGCAGGCACCCTGCTCGTCGGCAAGGTTGCCTCCATCGCCGCCGTCCAGCTCTTCGCCGACCCCACGAGCGCCGCGGCCGTCGCCCTCGGCGGTGTGGTGGTCTCCGTCAACACCTGCGCCAACCTGGTTGGCCGCCTGTCCTTTGGTCAGATCATCGACAAGCTCGGCGCCTACAAGTCGCTGCTCATCAGCCTTGTCGTCACCATCGTCGCCCTCGTCATCATGTCGATGAGCTTTACGCAGGGCATGTTCTTTGTGGCGCTCGCCCTGCTCGGCTTTAGCTTTGGCGCCCTGCTCGTCATCTACCCGCCGCTCACCGGTGGCGCCTTCGGCACCAGCAACATCGGCGTCAACTACGGCATCATGTTTTTGGGTTACGCCGCTTCCACCTGGATCAGCCAGCCCATCACCGCCGTGCTGTATCACGCCGAGGCCGGCAGCGCCGCCTACCAGCAGTCCTTCTACGGCGCTATTGTGATCGCCGCCATCGCCGTCGTGCTCACCGTCTACATGATGGTCTCCGACAGCAAGAAGAAGTCCGCCTAGTTTTACCGATGCGACAAAGGGGCAGCCCCTTTGTCGCATTCCACCGGTCACCAGTATTAAGGAGTCGAAATGTCTGAGCTCAATCCCGTCCGCATTGCCGTTATCGGCGCCGGCGCCATGGGCCGCAACCACATCCGCTTTGTCACCGAGGAGCCCGAGGCCGAGCTCGTCGCCATCGCCGACGCCTTTGAGGGCGCCCGCGCCACGGCCGAGGCCGCCGGCGTGCCGTTTTACACCGATCCCGCCCAGATGATGGACGAGGTCAAGCCCGAGGCCGTCATCATCGCCACGCCCAACGACCTGCACCTGGGCGTTGCCCGCGAGGCCGTGAAGCGCAACATCGTGCCGCTGGTCGAAAAGCCGATCTCCAACGACCTGGAGGATGCCCAGGCCTTCGCCGCCGAGGCCGAGACCGCCGGCGTGCCCGTGCTCGTGGGTCAGCACCGTCGCCACAACCCCTTCGTCAACAAGGCCAAGGAGATCATCGAGTCCGGCGAGCTGGGCAAGCTCACCGTGTCGAGCTTCCACTACATGATCTATAAGAACGACGAGTATTTTGACGTCGAGTGGCGCCGCAAGAAGGGTGCCGGCCCGATCCTGGTCAACCTGGTTCACGACGTCGACCTGCTCCGCTACCTGCTGGGCGAGCCCGTTGCCGTCCAGGGCATGCAGTCCAGCGCCGCCCGCGGTTTTGAGACCGAGGACTCCGCCGTGGTCAACGTCCGTTTTGCCGATGGCGCGCTTGCGAGCATGACCATCTCCGACGCCACCGCCAGCCCCTGGAACTGGGAGGCAACCGCTCGCGAGGACCCGCAGTATCGTCCCTTCGACGCCGACGCCTACTTTATCGGCGGCACTAAGGGCGCCCTTTCGCTGCCCCGCCTGCACCAGTTCTCCTACGACGGCGCCTCCAACTGGCACAAGCCGCTGCAGATGGAGATCCCGGCCGTCGATCCGGCGTTGCCGCACAAGATGCAGCTCAAGCACTTTGTGAAGGTTGTCCGCCGCGAGGTCGAGCCCGTCGTGACCCCCGCCGACAACGTCAAGACGCTCACGCTTCTCAACGCTATCAAGGAGGCCGCCGAGACCGGCCAGCTCGTCGAGCTGTAATGCCTTAAGAGCGGCCGCGGCAGAAACCCCATGCCGAACCCTTCGGTCCGCCACCAACAAGCCCCTCTTCTTTGCCCCGCGAGCAGCCTCCTGCCCGCGGGGCATTTTGCTACCTTGCCGACGATTTTTCTAGGGCGGGGGCTATTTTGCACCTCGGCTTGGTTCGTTCGCCACGAAACGCGCCTATCTACTACGTTTAACCGACTACCCTCAACCATGCCGAATTTCGCGAAATAAAAGCCGCAGGTAGACGGCGTGCGTATTCTCGGAAAACCGGGGGATGGTCGACCCATATGGGTTAAACGTAGTAGATAGGCCATTTTCGTGGCGCGGCCCCAAAACAGTCTTTTGGGACGGGTGGTATCCTTGGTAGCCCTGTGCTGCAAACGCACCTTAAACGCAAGGAGTC
>CAVKNR010000091.1:0-5863 GCA_963657575.1 Sodaliphilus sp. | reverse complement strand
GCAACTTCGCCGAATTCACCATCTAACCTGCCAAAAAGGGACAGGTTTATTTTGGTAGGTTTTATCTGGGCAAACGCCGATGTTGCAAGATATCGAGCCGTTGCCCGTTGCGTTGATTGACCCGTTGATGAGAGGAGGTCCCATGAACGCTTTTGACCGATATGCCCCGTTTATCCAGGATTTCATTTACTCCCACGATTGGGAGAGTCTGCGCTCCATCCAGGTTGCGGCGGCAGATGCCATCTTCAACACGCAAGACAATGTGCTCCTGACGGCATCCACGGCATCTGGCAAAACTGAGGCGGCCTTCTTTCCCATCCTGACCGAGTTTTGGGAGAACCCGCCCGCGAGCGTGGGTGCCCTCTACATTGGCCCCCTCAAAGCACTCATCAACGACCAGTTCGTTCGCCTCAACGATCTGTGCGAAGAGGCCGATATCCCCGTCTGGCACTGGCACGGCGATGTCTCGCAGTCGCACAAGGCAAAGCTCATCAAAAAGCCGAGCGGCATCCTACAGATTACGCCCGAATCACTCGAGGCGCTCCTGATCCACAAGCACATGGCAATTCCGCGTATGTTCTGCGACCTGCGCTATGTGGTCATCGACGAGGTCCACTCGCTCATGCGCGGTGACCGCGGCGGGCAGACGCTCTGCCTTATCGAGCGTCTTTCGCGCATGGCGGGCGTGCGGCCCCGGCGCATCGGCCTTTCGGCCACCATCGGGGACCCGGAACGCACGGGCGCCTTCTTGTCGCAGGGGACAGGACGCGACTGCGTCATCCCCCGCTTTGAGGAGCCGCGCCGCGTGTGGCGTATCTCCATGGAGCACTTCTACAACTCGGGTCCCCAGGCGCAGCAGCGGGGATTCGAGAGTGCGGGTCCTCAAGAGGCCGAAGTGCTCGCGTGCGAGCGCATTGAGGCAGCGGCACCCGCGGCACTGCCCGCATCCGGACAAGACATGCGCCACAGCGGACAGCTTACACAAGAGGAACGCCGTCAACGTCGCGAGCAGGCGCGGGGCAAGGCCGTTCCCAAAGACCGTCGCACTTCCTCGGCCCCCGAGGGCGAAGTCGACATCCCACGAGCGACCGAGCAAGCGCTTCTCAACCCCACCGACACGGCGCCCGACAACGCCGACCCCGGCATGGGCTACATCTTTGAACATACCCGCGGCCGCAAGTGCCTGGTCTTTGCCAACTCGCGCGAGGAGGCAGAGGCCGTGTGCTCCATATTGCGCAGCTACTGTGAAAGCCGGCACGAGCCCGACCGTTTCCTCATCCATCACGGTAATCTTTCGGCATCGTTGCGCGAGACGGCAGAAGAGCTTATGCGCGACGAGGAACAGGCACAGACGACCGTCACCACCTCTACGCTTGAGCTTGGCATCGATATCGGCCGTCTGGAGCGCGCATTCCAGATCGACGCGCCGTTTACCGTCAGCTCCTTTTTGCAGCGTATGGGGCGCACGGGACGCCGCGATCTTCCACCCGAAATGTGGTTCGTCATGCGCGAGGAAGAGCCCGAGCCGCGCACGATGATGCCCGAGACCATTCCTTGGAAGCTCCTGCAGGGCATCGCGCTTGTACAACTCTATCGCGAGGAAAAATGGGTTGAGCCGCCCGAGCTCGATCGGCTCCCCTACAGCCTGCTCTACCACCAGACCATGTCGACGCTTGCCAGCACCGGTGAGCTCACGCCGGCCGAACTTGCCCAGCGCGTGCTCACGCTCAGCTATTTCCACCGCGTCTCGACCGATGACTATCGCGTGTTGCTGCGCCACCTCATCAAGATCGACCATATCCAGGTCACCGAAGGCGGTGGGCTCATCGTGGGCCTCGCGGGCGAGCGCATCATTAACAACTTTAAGTTCTACGCCGTGTTCCAGGAGAACGAGGAGTTTACCGTTCGCAGCGAATCGGCCGAACTGGGCACGATTGTCAACCCGCCACCACCTGGCGAGCGCATCGCCATCGCGGGCCATTGCTGGATCGTCGAGGAAGTGGACTGGAAGCGTCATACCGTCTTTGCCACGCAGGTCAAGGGCCGCGTGCCGGCCTACTTTGGCGATTGCCCCGGTGACATCAATACACACGTACTCGAACGCATGCGCCAAGCGCTCAACGAGCACGCGGCGTATCCGTACCTTATGGGCAACGCACGGGCACGCCTTGCACAGGCTCGTCATACCGCCGAGATTTCGGGCGCGGGAACCAAGCCGCTCATTAACCTGGGCGGCGACACCTGGGTGCTCTTTCCCTGGTTGGGAAGCTACGCCTTTCTGGCGCTCGAGCGTATGCTCAAGATTAAATGCGCCGCGGAGCTTGGCCTTCGCGGGCTCGACCCATCACGCCCGTACTTTATGCAGTTTAAGATGAAGGCCGACGAGGAGACGTTCTTTGAGGTGCTCGCCGCCGAGGCCGAAAAGGACTTCGATCCCATCGAGCTCGTCTATCCCGACGAGGTGCCTTACTTTGATCGTTACGATGAGTTCGTTCCCGAAGAGCTCGTGCGCAAGGGCTTTGCCGAAGGCGTGCTCGACATCGAGGGTATGAAGCAGCGTGTCCGCAGCTGGCACGACCACGCCTAAGACCAGTCAATTTGGGACGGGGCTATTTTAGCTACCCTTGCAGGTAAAGCGAAAGGTTTGGCCGATTAGTGGCAGGGATAGCTAAAATAGCCCCGTCCCAAATTGACTGCTCCCGATGTGAAGCGAGCCGG
The DNA here is from genome assembly GCA_963657575.1 of Sodaliphilus sp. Taxonomy (GTDB): domain Bacteria; phylum Actinomycetota; class Coriobacteriia; order Coriobacteriales; family Coriobacteriaceae; genus Collinsella. Next base: position 3,145 of record CAVKNR010000091.1, on the reverse strand, counting down.
CATCCGAAAGCAGCTAAAAAGCCCCGTCCCAGAAAGACTGGTCGCAGAAAGACGCGCTAGTCGTGAAGGGCAGCGCCGAGGAAGTCGGCGTCGAAGGGCACGGCTTCGGCAAAAACGTAGTCGCCGTCGCTGGCGATGAGCAGGTAGTTTTCCTCGCCGCCGAACTCTGTATCGCCGCATGGGACCACCCAAGCGCGGGCGAATACCTCGAGTGCCGTGGCAGCGCAATCGCGCAGGAACGTCACATCGCTCCCCTCGTTTGCGCTCACGATATTGGCAACGTAGATACCCCCGTGGTTCAGGCTGCCTCGCACCAAACGCAACGCCTCAACCGTCGCCAGCTCGCGTACGGGCTCGGCACCGCCAAAGCAATCGCTCACGATAACGTCGTAGCGACGATGTCCCACGCTCGTCACGCCCAGGTACGAACGCGCCTCGGCGGTAATCACCCTCAGGCGATCGCCAACCGTACGCTCCAACTCCTCCAAATAGAACCAGCGGCGCGCCAGACGCGTAATCTCGGCATCATATTCAATGACGTCCATACGCAAGCCCTCATGCAACAACAGTGCAAACTTGGGATAGGCAAACCCGCCGCCGCCCAACATGAGCATACGGTCGATACCATGCCCGTAAGCATCACGCATTGCGTCCTCGGCCTCAAACACATCGTCAAATGCACGATAGTACGCAAAGACGGGCTCCGCCCAACGCTCGCCTACATAGCTCGCGCTTTGGTAGACACCGCCCTGCACGAGCACACGGACCTCGTCACCGCCCTCGTCGCGCATGCGCTTTACGCGCGCCAACCCGTTGCGGGTTCGCGCAACCTGCAGACAGGCAGCACGAACAGCGACGGCGGCCGCACCAAGCGCCGCGGCTCCCAGAGCAACGCCGGCAACGACACCGGCAGAAACACTTGGCTTGTTCATCTAGAGCTCCTTTTGCAGATAGAGTCCGTGGTCATAAAAACCCAAATGGCGATAGTACTCGCGCGTACCGATCGCGCTGATCACGTTGATACGCGCATAGCCGGCATCCCGGGCGATCTCGCACGCACGCTCTACGAGCAAACGCCCCAACCCGTGATGCTGCGCCGCCTGGCCCTGGTCGCCCACGCGTGCCACCATGCCATACACGTGCACCTCGCGAATCATCGCCTCGTCCGGTGTCGTCGGCAACTCGTCCGCGTGCGTGGCAACAAACGAATGGTCGGGCAACGACAACCGCAAAAAGCCCGCGATCTTGCCCCGCGGTGTCACCCACTGCAAAAAGCGTTCGCTCGTCACCGGTGTCTCGTATGCGACCTCATCAAGAGATAGCTCATCCAAGTCGGCACCCGCCGTGCTGATCTCGCGATAGCGAATCTCACGCACCGTCGCACCATCACCCCGAGCAGCCAGGCGATTCTCAACGAGCTGGCGCAGGTTGGGCTTCTTGTTGCCCACCATAATGTCGTCGGAACTAAAGTCGCGGATCATGCGACTAATGCGGCAGAACGCCGGCGTCACCACGATGTCGTCGGCCAGCACATCGAGCAGCTCTTCCTCGGTATAGGGGCGCCACTCCCCGCGCTCGTAGCAGCCCACCAAACGCGAGCCCTCGATGAGCGCGCACGGGTAGACCTTGACCTCGTCGGGCATAAAAGCGCCCTCGGTCATAAAGCGCTCGTAGTCGCGCTTGTCCCCCTCCGGCGTGGCGCCCAGCAGGTTGAGCATAAAGTGCGCGTGGATCTTAAAGCCAAACAGGCGCGCAAGCGAAAACGCCCGCTCGATCTGAGCCACCGAAATGCGACGCTCGTTGATATCGAGCAAATGTTGGTCGAGACTCTGAATACCCATCTGGATCTTGGTGCAGCCCAGGCGGCGGATGAGTGTGAGGGCCTGCGGCGTCACGGCATCGGGGCGCGTCTCGATAACGAGCCCCACCACGCGATGCTTCGCCGTCTCGTTGATGCGCTGCTGACGCTCAAGCTCCTCCATCGTTGCCGTCTGCCACTCGGCAGCCTCGCCCCACGGCGTACCGGGGCCGTACAGACGACGCACTGCGCGGTTATAGCCACCAACGACAGCATCCACACGCCCCTGCTCGTCGGCAACGCCGGCAGCAAGCTCAGCCTCGTCTGTCGCAATGCCGGCAGCCCGATAGCGCTCGCGGCGCTCTGTTACCACCGGCGGCAGGGCATCGGCGGGAGCGTCATCGAGCAGGCGCCCTGCCTCGGCACGGCTGATGCCCGGACGCGCCAACATGGGGTTTGCCGCCACGCCGGCGACGGCATCGTCATTGAGCGCACGGAAAAGCTCCGACATAAACCACGTTTGATACCCTTGCGGATAGTCGCTCCAGGTACCGCCGAGCACAATGAGCTCGATCTTATCGGTCGCATGCCCCATCTGCGAAAGCGCGGTCAGACGAGCACTCACCTGCAGATACGGGTCGAAGCAGTTTTGCTCCGCACGGGCGCACGCCGGCTCGGCGTGCAGATAGCTCTTGGGCATGCGCAGATCGTTGGGACAAAACAGGCAATCGCCCGAGCACGGCCACGGCTTGGTGATGACAGTAATGGTCGCCACGCCCGAGGCCGTGCGACGAGGCTTCATACGCAGCACCTGCAGCAGTCGACGTTCCAGCTCGGCATCGACATTCCACCCAGCCCAACGAGCCGGCTCCTCACGTTTTACCCGCTGGTAGAACGGCAGCAGGCGGCGCTTGGCCAGGTCACGTTTGTCGGCACCCTCACGGCGCGCCTCGGCATGTATCAGTTTGACGAGCGCCTTGTCGTCCACGGTCTCGCCGCGACGCAGGGCATCGAGTATGTTCAAGATAATCTGTTCCATGCCCCCATTGTAAAGGCAAAGGCGCCGGAGCCGATCTCGGCTTCGGCGCCTTCATCAAAGAGCGCAGCTATGGTTTATAAGTCTTCGATAACCGCCCGTCACTCTGAATCAAACGACATGTCGCCCGAACCGACCTCAAAACGATACGTGGCAGACTTGTCACCGTTATCGAATTCAAGATTCAAAATGGTCTCGCCGTCGTAGCCAAGCGGAAGGAAATCGCTCTCGAAGTCGCCGCTGCCCAAGGTGAGGCTCGCCTTAAAGCCCGTCGAGTTCGGAACCGTCATCTCCACATCGCCCGAGCCCAC
>CAVKNR010000090.1:0-5889 GCA_963657575.1 Sodaliphilus sp. | reverse complement strand
CATCACGTCGTCAAGGCTCAGCGAAAACAGGTCGTCTTCACTCTCATCGAACATGTGGTGCACATGTCCACCAATTGCCGGAATCAATCCGCGACCGGTGCATGATGCCTTGCTCAACGCCATTCTGTCCCATCCTTTCGAAATACTAATGACATCGATTATATGGAACTTCCCAAGCGGCTCGGTCTTGGATTCGTGCTTTCCAGAACTCGCGCCCAAAAGGGGAGGGGCAATCCAGGCGAGTGCCTACTTGTCGCCGGCCGCCGCCTTGGCCTCATTGAGGTAGCTATAGAAGCTGTACTTGGAGATGCCAAAGAACTCGCAGGCGCGCTCGCTCGACTTGGAAATGAGGAAGGCACCGCGACGGTCGAGGTAGCCAATGGCACGAATGCGCTCGTCTTTGGTCATGAGTGCCGCGGGCTTGCCCACAAACTGCTCGCACTCGTGCAGCAGGTCCTCGAGCAGGTCGCCGATGTTCTTGGTAATGGGCTCGGGCTCGGTATAGCCCGTGCCGCCGGTGCCGGTAAAGGCGTCGAGCGAACGCTCAAAAGCCTTCATAAGCGTAATGTCAAAGTTGATGCCCAAAATGCCGACGGGCTTGCCCTCGTCGTTGCGGATAAAGATGGTCGACGATTTGAGCAGCTTACCGTCGGTGGTTTTAGTGAGGTACGGCTCGCGGTCGTGCACGTCGGCGGTGCCCTCGTGCATGGACTCAAACACGATATGGCTGGGGCCGTCACCCAGTTTGCGCCCGCTGACGTGGCCGTTTTCGATCACCACGATGGAGTGGTCCACGTCCTCGGTTTCCAGGTCGTGGACGACGACTTCGCAGTTGGGGCCAAATTGGAGCGCCAGGCCGTGTGCAAGGCGCTTATAAAACTCAATCTGTGACGGGGTCATGGGTGCCTTCCTAAAAATTAGTTTGGGCACACTTTGCCATAAACCACACTTGACCGCAAACAAATCCATCAACAAGGCAATTCATGACCGTTCGGCGGCGAAAAAGTACCGATTGCGGCAACAAACAATTCGTTAGGTATACCAATCAAAAAGTGTGATAGAACATTACTAACAAACTTTTTGTTTGGCATCCACATAAAAGTTCAGTCGTATGAATGGGAATGGGCTGAAACGCGTATGCGGGGGCCGGCAAGAGAGGACTTAAGGAGTTCACCGTATGGCCGATAAGATCCAGTGGGCGGGCAACACGATGCCCAAGAGCGATGACAAGCACTTGGGAATCATGAGCCTCGACCACGTGAAGAAGGCCCGCGCCTTCCACCAGTCGTTCCCCCAGTACACCGTCACTCCGCTTGCTCGCCTGGACGGTCAGGCCGCGCGCCTGGGCCTGTCCAACCTGTGCGTTAAGGACGAGAGCTATCGCTTTGGCCTCAACGCCTTTAAGGTCCTGGGCGGCTCGTTTGCCATGGCCAACTATATTGCCGACGAGACCGGCAAGGACGTTGCCGACTGCACCTTCGATTACCTGACCTCCGATCAGCTTGCCAAGGACTTTGGCCAGGCTACCTTCTTTACCGCCACCGACGGCAACCATGGCCGCGGCGTGGCGTGGGCTGCCAACAAGCTGGGCCAGAAGGCCGTCGTGCACATGCCCAAGGGTTCCACCAAGCCCCGCTTCGATAACATCGCCGCCGAGGGCGCCACGGTGACCATCGAAGAGGTCAACTACGACGAGTGCGTGCGCATGGCCGCCGCTGAGGCCGACGCCTGCGAGCGCGGCGTCATCGTTCAGGACACCGCCTGGGAGGGCTACGAGAAGATCCCGTCTTGGATCATGGAGGGTTACGGCACCATGGCCTCCGAGGCTGCCGAGCAGCTGCGCGAGATGGCCATCAACCGCCCGACGCACGTCTTTGTCCAGGCTGGCGTGGGTTCGCTCGCCGGCGCCGTGGTGGGCTACTTCACCAACCTGTATCCCGATAACCCGCCCACCTTCGTCGTGGTTGAGTGCGCACCTGCCGCCTGCCTGTACAAGGGCGCTGCCGCCGGCGACGGCGATCCGCGCATCGTGGACGGTGACATGCCCTCCATCATGGCCGGCCTGTGCTGCGGCGAGCCCAACATCCTGGGCTGGGATATCCTGCGCAACCACGCCACCGCCTTCGTGTCCTGCCCCGACTGGGTCACCGCTCGCGGCATGCGCACCCTGGGCGCCCCCGAGAAGGGCGACCCGCGCGTCATCTCCGGCGAGTCCGGCGCGGTGACCACTGGCCTGGTCGAGACCCTCATGCTCGATCCTGAGTACGCCGAGCTCAAGGAGCTCATCGGCCTGGATAAGACGAGCTCCGTGCTCTGCTTCTCCACGGAAGGTGACACCGATCCGGATCAGTACCGTCGCATCGTCTGGGAAGGCGAATACCCCACTTGCTAATCGTTGGGGCGGAGTAAATAGGTATCGCTCCGCCACCTCACAGGTAGATTCCTTAGTTTGAAAGGTTATGAACAATGGCTAAAGAACTCGATTTCGACGCTATCAAGGCTGCTGCTGAGTCCCATCGTGCTGATATGACTCGCTTCCTGCGCGCCATGATCTCTCACCCCTCTGAGTCCTGCGAGGAGGGTGAGGTTGTCGCCTGCATCAAGGCCGAGATGGAGAGCCTTGGCTATGACGAGGTCAAGGTCGACGGCCTGGGCAATGTTATGGGCTTTATGGGCGAGGGCGACAAGATCATCGCCATCGACTCTCACATCGACACCGTCGGCATCGGCAACATCGAGAACTGGGATGCCGATCCCTATGAGGGCTACGAGACCGACGAGATCATCTACGGCCGCGGCGGCTCCGACCAGGAGGGTGGCATGGCTTCTGCTACCTACGCTGCCAAGATGATGAAGGACATGGGCCTCATCCCCGAGGGCTACAAGATCATGGTCGTCGGCACCGTCCAGGAAGAGGACTGCGACGGCATGTGCTGGCAGTACATCTACAACAAGGACGGCATTAAGCCCGAGTTCGTCATTTCCACCGAGCCCACCGACGGCGGCATCTATCGCGGTCACCGCGGCCGCATGGAGATCCGCGTCGACGTTCACGGCACCTCCTGCCACGGCTCCGCTCCCGACCGCGGCGACAACGCCATCTACAAGATGGCCGACATCATCGCCGACGTTCGCGCTCTCAACAACAACGGCTGCGACGAGTCGACCGACATCAAGGGTCTCGTCAAGATGCTCGACCCCAAGTACAACCCCGAGCACTTCGAGGACGCCCGCTTCCTGGGTCGCGGCACCTGCACCGTCAGCCAGATCTTCTACACCAGCCCCAGCCGCTGCGCTGTCGCTGACTCCTGCGCCATCTCCATCGACCGTCGCATGACCGCTGGTGAGACCTGGGAGTCCTGCCTGGACGAGATCCGTAACCTGCCGGCCGCCAAGAAGTACGGCGACGACGTGAAGGTCTCCATGTACATGTACGACCGTCCGTCCTGGACCGGCGAGGTCTACGAGACCGAGGCTTACTTCCCCACGTGGATCAACAAGGAGACTGCTCCGCACGTCAAGGCCCTCGTCGACGCCCACAAGGCCATGTTTGGTGACGAGCGCATCGGCTGCGAGCCCAGCATGGACAAGCGCACCGGTCGCCCGCTGTGCGACAAGTGGACCTTCTCCACGAACTGCGTTTCCATCCAGGGCCGCTATGGCATCCCCTGCGTCGGCTTTGGCCCGGGTGCCGAGTCTCAGGCTCACGCTCCCAACGAGGTCACCTACAAGGACGACCTGGTCACCGCTGCCGCCATGTATGTGGCTGCCCTGAACCTCTACGATCCGAGCCAGGCCGATGGCGATGCCACCGTGTTCCGCGCCGGTCTGACCAACAACAAGATCGACTAGTCCCATTCCTCGATCTTGTTGAGCCGGGGACAGTTTATGCCCCCGGCGCCTCCTGTTGACTTGGGGCCCGCGGTCGTTATCTCCCATGCTTCCTCAACGGTAGCGGGTCCTCGTCATAGCGCTCTGCATGTTCTAGCCACACGCGCATGCCGGAGCACATCTACTCATTGCGATCGTTTCACCTTTAGAAAGGACATTTACATGGACGCCAAGTTTACCGAGCTCGTCGAGCAGCTGAACGGCCTCGACTTTAAGGGTATGTACGGCAGTGACTTCCTGCACACCTGGGACAAGACCACCGATGAGCTCAAGGCGCTCTACATCGTCGCCGACGCCCTGCGCGAGCTGCGCGAGAACAACGTTTCGTCCAAGATCTTCGACTCGGGCCTGGCCGTCTCCCTGTTCCGCGACAACTCCACCCGTACGCGCTTCTCCTTCTCTAAGGCCGCCAACCTGCTCGGCCTTGAGCTGCAGGACCTGGACGAGAAGAAGTCCCAGATCGCTCACGGCGAGACCGTCCGCGAGACCGCTACCATGATCTCCTTTATGGCCGACGTCATCGGCATCCGCGACGACATGTACATCGGCAAGGGCGACGCCTACATGGCCGAGGTCTCTGAGTCTGTCCAGCAGGCCTACGAGGACGGCGTTCTGGATCACCGTCCCACGCTCATCTCCCTGCAGTCCGACTCCGACCACCCGACGCAGTCCTCTGCCGACATGCTCTACCTCATCAACGAGTTTGGCGGTCTTGAGAACCTCAAGGGCAAGAAGGTTGCCGTCACCTGGGCCTATTCGCCCTCTTACGGCAAGCCGCTGTCCTGCCCGCAGTCGCTGATCAGCCTACTGCCCCGCTTTGGCATGGACGTCACCCTGGCTCACCCCGAGGGCTACGACCTCATGCCCGAGGTCGTCGAGCGCGCTAAGACCTATGCCGCCGAGTCCGGCACCACCTTTAAGCAGGTCAACACCATGGCCGAGGCCTTCGAGGGCGCCGACATCGTGATCCCCAAGAGCTGGGCTCCGTTTGCCGCCATGGAGAAGCGCACCAACCTGTACGCCGAGGGCGACGACGCCGGCATCGCAGCGCTCGAGAAGGAGCTGCTCGCCCAGAACGCCACCCATCAGGACTGGTGCTCCACGACCGAGCTCATGGAGAAGACTGCCAACGGCCAGGACACCATCTTTATGCACCCGCTGCCCGCCGACATCTCCGGCGTCTCCTGCGAGCACGGCGAGGTCAACGCCGACGTCTTCGACATGCACCGCGTGGGCATGTACAAGGAGGCCAGCTACAAGCCGTACGCCATCGCAGCCATGATGTTCCTGCAGAAGGTTGCCGATCCCGCCGCTACCCTCAAGGCCCTCGACGAGCGCAACACCGCCCGTTGGTTCCAGGCCTAAAGCTGGGCTGAGAAATGGCTAAGCGTATTGTTGTCGCCTTGGGCGGAAACGCCCTCGGCGCCAACCTTCCCGAGCAGATGGAAGCCGTCAAGACGACTTCTAAGGCTATCGTCGACCTGATTGAGGAAGGCAACGAGGTCGTCGTCGTGCATGGCAACGGCCCCCAGGTGGGCATGATCGCCAACGCGATGGCCGAGCTCACGCGTTCTAACCCTCAGAAGTACATTCCCTGCCCGCTGTCCGTTTGCGGCGCCATGAGCCAGGGCTACATTGGCTATGACCTGCAAAATGCGCTGCGCGAGGAAATGCTCGACCGCAATATCGACAAGGGTGTCGCCACCGTGCTCACCCAGGTCGAGGTTGCGGCAGACGACCCGGCCTTTGCCGACCCGGTCAAGCCGATTGGTCCGTGGATGAGCGAGGCCGAGGCCAAGGAGTTGGAGGCCGATCGCGGCTATCAGTTCATCCACGACGAGAAGCAGGGCTTCCGTCGCGTGGTTGCCTCTCCCAAGCCCGTGAACATCGTCGAGCTCGACACCATCAAGTCGCTCGTTGAGTCCAACCATGTGGTGATCTCTTGCGGCGGCGGTGGCATTCCCGTCACCAAGGCCCAGGGCAACCACCTTAAGGGCG
>CAVKNR010000089.1:0-5926 GCA_963657575.1 Sodaliphilus sp. | reverse complement strand
ATCGTCGAGGAGTCGTCGACTCCCGGCGGCGGCTCGCTGCCTACCGTCGAGCTGCCCACCATGTGCGTTGCCGTCTGCCCGGTCGACGGGCGCCTGTCCGTCGACGCGCTCAAGCGCTCGCTTGTCCAGGACTTCGACACGCCGGTCGTCACGCGAACTTCGCACGATCGCATTTTGTTTGACGTCCGTACGCTTGTGGGCGACCGCGATATCGAGACGGCGGCATCGACGCTTGCCGCATGCGTTGAGAAGGCGATTGCTCGATGAGTGAGGTTCAGGCGCTGGTGGAGTGTCCCGTTATCGTTGGCACGGCGGGCCACGTCGACCACGGTAAGTCGGCACTGATCGAGGCGTTGACCGGCAAGAATCCCGACCGTCTTGAGGTTGAGCGCCGTCGCGGTATGACCGTGGAGCTGGGCTTTGGCGAGCTGGCGCTGCCGAGTGGCAAGATCGTCGGCCTGGTCGACGTGCCGGGGCATGCCCATTACCTGCGCGCCATGGTGCAGGGTGCGACGGGTATCGACGTTGCCGTGCTGGTGGTTTCGGCCGTCGAGGGCGTGATGCCGCAGACCCGCGAGCACGTGCATGTGCTGGAGCTGCTGGGCGTTACGCACATGGTGGTCGCGCTGACGATGTGCGACCTGGCCGATGGCGAGATGGTTGATCTGGCCGAGCTCGATGTCGATGACTTTTTGTCGGGTACTGTGTTTGCGGGCGCGCCAATTGTGCCCGTGTCGTCTAAGACGGGCGAGGGGATTGACGGGCTGCTTGCGGTGCTCGACGAGCAGGTGGGTGTCTGCTGGGATACCTGTCGCGAGCGTGCCGAGCGGAGCGATGCCGCGCCGCGCCTGCCGATTGACCGCTGCTTTACGATTAAGGGCGCCGGCACCGTGGTGACGGGAACGTTGCACGATGCGCCGGTTGCGGTGGGCGACGAGCTGATGGCTTTGCCGTCGCGTACGGTCTGCCGTGTCCGCGGGATTCAGGTGCATGGCGATACGCCGCGCGCGCTGCCTGGGCAACGCGTGGCGCTCAACCTGGTTGGTGACGGTGTCGCGGCGCTTGACCGTGGCGAGATGCTTGGCGTGGAGGGCCGTTTTGGCCAGACGCTGCGCTTTATGATGGCGTTTACGTATTTGGGTCGCGAGGGGGCCAAGCCGCGTGTGCTCGAGTCGGGTGTGCGTGTGCACGTGATGGCGGGTACAGCCGAGGTTGTCGGTCGTATCATGTTCATGGAGGGCGAGGCCCCCATGGCGGTGGGCGAGACCCGTATTGTTCAGGTGCGCTTGGAAAACTCGCTGCCGCTGCGTGCCGGGGACCATGCTGTGGTGCTGTCCTATTCGCCCGTGATGCTTATTGGCGGCGGGCGTGTGCTGCTTTCGCGCTGCCGTCGCTCGCGCGAACTTACTGAGGGGGAGCGCGTGCTGTACGCGGCGCTTGAGGCCGGAGATATTGCGGGCGGTGTGGGCGCTTGGCTGGCGCTGCAAGCGCTGCCGGTTGCGGCTGCCGATGTTACCGCGGCGCTCGATCTTGTTGCCGGTGAGGTGGAAGCCGCGCTGCGCGAGTTGGTGGCGAAGGGCGCTGCTTTCTCGCTTGCCGGCTCGGATTGCTCGCTGTATACAGATGCTTCCGCGCTCGATGCCGCGATGGGTACGCTGGCGGCGACCCTGTCTGCCATGCACGCGGCTGCCCCCAAGGAGACGGGCTTTACGCCCGGCGCCGTCGCCCATGCTGCTTGGCCTATCGCTGACGATACAGTTGCCGCAGCCCTGATTTCCGAGGGCTGCTCGCGCGGCGTGTGTGCCTCCGAGGGCGCCGAGGTGTTCGACCCGCACTCCGCTGCCGCCGCGGCACGCGTGGTGTGCGAGGCCTGCGAACGTATCGTTGCCTTGTTGGACGAAGCCGGCCTCGATGCACCGACGTTGCCCGAGGTGGGCGAGCAACTACAGCTCGACCGCGACGTCATGACGCGAGCCTTGCGCGAGCTTTCGCTCAACCGTTCCATCGTAAAGGTCGAACGCGACGTTGCCCTGTCCGCTACCGCCGAGGCCCGCGCGCGCGAGCTTGTCGCTGCTGCCATCACCGACGCCGGCGGCGCTGCCACCACGAGTGTGCTACGCGAGTCCCTGGGTGTGTCGCGCAAGCGCGCCATCAGCATCCTTGAGCATCTAGATGCCGTACGCTTCACAGTCCTCGACAAGGATGCCGGCGGCCTGCGCTCCCTGCGCTAGGCCGGTCATACCGCCCCGCCTCCTCAGTTGCGGTGAAATAGTTCCTATTTGGAGGCTTTGGCAGCAAATACAGGAACTATTCCACCGCAACTTCTTGCTCGTCTTTTTGGGATGGAGCCGTTTCGGTTTGGTAAAATACGGCCGCACTTGGGAACGGATGGGCTCCGGTGGGCTCCGCGGTCCTCAAAACCGTTGCGAGGCGTGCAAAACGTCTTGGATGTGTTCGATTCACATACGTTCCCGCCACACGCTACCAGCGCTTTTGTGCTCGCGGTCTTGCTGCGTGCCGCAAAGGCGCTGTTTTGTTTTTGCACGAGTTTTTCGTAGCGCCGCTATTTCGGCGGCGGTAGTTAGCATCGTGCACCGGGTTTCGAGCATGCCGATGGAGGTGTTTTGCCGTATGACTACCGTAAGACGTACCGATCTTTCTTGTGTCGTCCAGGCGGGCGGGCTGTCCTCGCGCATGGGCTGCGATAAGGCGCGCATGGCGTTTTGCGGCGAGCCGCTCATCGAGCGCGTACTGGGCCGGTTGGCGCCAGTTGCCGGTGAGTTGGTCGTGACGACGTCGCGTCCCAGCGAGCTTGCCTACCTCGAGGAGCGCAAGTTTGGCGGCCTGGTGCCGCGAATAGTGCCGGACCTTGAGGGGTCGGCGGGCGCCATGCGCGGCATCGCGAGCTCGCTGGCTGCGGCTCGGCTTCCTCATGCGGCTATCGTCGCCTGTGATATGCCGTTTGTCTCGCCGGAACTCATCGGCGCGCTTGCCGATCGTGTTGAGGCCGAGGCGCTCGACGTGTGCGTACCGCGCGAGGAGCGGGGGATTGAGCCGCTTTGCGCCGTCTGGCGCCGTGACGCGTGTGCGCCGGTTGCCCATGAGCTGCTCTCCTGCGACCGCCAGCGCATTCGCTGCCTGATCAGTCGCGTTCAGGCTGGTTATATGGATGAGCCGCAGATCGTTAAGGTAGCGGGCTCGACGCTCTGCTTCGAAAACGTCAATACGCCCGAGGAGTTTGCGGCGGCCGAGTTGCTCGCCTAGATCTGCACACATCAATGACGGGAGATGCCGTGTCACATGATATTTGCCCCGATACCGGGGAACCTTGCACTTGCGATGGGTCCGAGCCTTGCACCTGCGGCTGCGGTGGCTGTGGACATACTGCGGAAGAGGAAGCGGCCGCCGCGGCGTATCGTGAGGCACACCGCGAAGGCCCGTCCGGTGATGCCCTCGACCACGAGCGCAAGATTATCGTTTCGTTCGACAGCACCTTCGATGTGATGGAATGCGAGCAGCTGTGTGTTGCCGCCGGCGTGCCCGGGCGCATTATGCCTTTGCCCGGCTCCATTACCGCAGGTTGCGGCCTGTGCTGGGCCATGCCGTTCTCGGGCGATGCGCTCGCCGCCTTCCGCGCCGCCACCGAGGGCCGCATAACCCCTGCCGACTACCATCAGCTCGTCCTCTAACCACCAACACCACCACAAAGGTGCCCAATGTGGTGGTTTGGAACACCTGGACGAAACAGCTTCGAAACACGCGATTTGTTCGTCAGGTGCTCAAAAACGCTTCTACCTGCATCGTAATCAAAACGAAACATCTGCTCGTCGGCTTATGCGAAACTTTGCTGCAACAGTGCGATATTATCCATACTCGATAAAGCTCGCGGCGCATGGGGCGCCTCGAACGACACTTTTCTTTTCCATCAATTGGAGGAAGCATGAGCTACACGCAGAAAGTTCTCGACGAGCTCAAGGCCCGCTATCCCGAGCAGCCTGAGTTCATCCAGGCCGCGACCGAGATTCTCGGCACCATCCAGCCGGCGCTCGACGCCCATCCCGAGTACGAGGAGGCCGCCCTGCTTGAGCGCCTCGTCGAGCCCGAGCGCATCGTCATGTTCCGTGTTCCCTGGGTCGACGACCAGGGCAAGGTTCAGGTCAATCGCGGTTACCGCGTCGAGTTCAACTCTGCCATTGGACCCTACAAGGGCGGCCTGCGCTTTAACCCGACGGTCACCCTGGGTATGCTCAAGTTCCTGGGTCTGGAGCAGATCCTCAAGAACAGCCTGACCACCCTTCCCATGGGCGGCGGCAAGGGCGGCTCCGACTTTGACCCCAAGGGCAAGTCCAACAATGAGATCATGCACTTCTGCCAGTCCTTCATGACCGAGCTCTATCGCCACATTGGCCCCAACACCGACGTTCCCGCCGGCGACCTGGGCGTTGGCGGCCGCGAGGTTGCCTACCTGTTCGGTCAGTACAAGCGCCTGACCAACGAGTGGACCGGCGTTCTTACCGGCAAGGGCCTCTCCTTTGGCGGCTCGCTCGCCCGTACCGAGGCCACCGGTTACGGTCTGGCCTACTTTGTGGACGAGTACCTTAAGAGCCGCGGCGACTCCTTCGAGGGCAAGAACGTCGTCGTTCACGGCTCCGGCAACGTCGCTATCTACGCGGTCCAGAAGGTCACTCAGCTCGGCGGCAAGGTGCTGGCCTGCTCCGATACTCACGGCTGGGTCGAGGATCCCGACGGCATCGACTACACCGTGCTCGAGCACATCTACAACAAGAAGCGCTCCGGCCACGACAAGGGCGTTACGCTCGCCATGTACGTTGACGAGAAGCCCAACGCCGTGTGGCACGAGGGTGACGGCCGCGGCGTGTGGCAGCTTCCCTGCGACATCGCGCTGCCCTGCGCTCGCGAGAATACGCTGTTGCTCGAGGACGCCCAGGCGCTCGTCGCCAACGGCTGCAAGGTGGTCGGCGAGGGCGCGAACATGCCCACGACCATCGAGGCCACGACCTACTTCCAGGAGAACGGCGTTGCCTTTATGCCCGGTAAGGCTGCCAACGCCGGCGGTGTTCTCGTGTCCGGCCTGGAGATGAGCCAGAACGCCGAGCACCTGTCCTGGACCTTCGAGGAGGTCGACGGCAAGCTCGAGCAGCTCATGCGCGGCATGTTCCACAACGTGGACGACACCGCCAAGGAGTACGGCCAGGAGGGCAACTTTGTCATGGGCGCCAACATCGCCGGCTTCCTGAAGGTCGCCGACGCCATGCTCGCCCAGGGCGTCTGCTAAATCTTCGCTCGACATAGCATGTGATGAGGCTCCCAGCTATCTGGCTGGGAGCCTTTTCTATCCCGGAGGACTCCTCATAACTTGCGGTGAAATACGGACTGTTTTGCGTCCCTGAACGGCTAATCAGTCCGTATATCACCGCAAGTTATGGATGGGTGGGTGGATTTTGTCCTAAAACGGTGTGCGGCCCCTCGTTTGGTACACTTAAAAGTACTGGACAAGTGAAGAGATGGGGGAGAACGTGCTCAAGTTCGGTACCTACGTCCGTGTTGGAAACGCGGCCGAAGCCTATGAGCTCTTGCAGAAGAACCGCAACAACAAGATTGTGGGCGGCGGCATCTGGATGCGCCTGGGTTCGCGTCGCGTGGCGACGGCGATTGACCTTTCGGCCTGCGGACTCGATCAGATCGAGGAGACCGAGACCGAGTTTCGCATCGGTGCCATGTGCACCCTGCGCCAGCTCGAGCGTCATGCCGGGCTCAACGCGCTTGTCAACAATGTCTTTGAGTTCGCCGTCCACGACATCGTGGGCGTGCAGCTGCGCAACACCGCCACGGTGGGCGGCAGCATCTACGGCCGCTTTGGCTTCTCGGACGTGCTCTCCGCCTTCCTCGCGCTCGATTCCTATGT
>CAVKNR010000088.1:0-5933 GCA_963657575.1 Sodaliphilus sp. | reverse complement strand
GGTTGAGCTCCTTGACCTCGGCGTCGGCGATGGTCTCGAAGAGGTTCTCGAGCGTCACGTGCTTCACGCGGCTCTGCTCCTCGATACGGGCCTTGAGCGAACGCTCGTCGGCCAGCGCACGCGCCTCGCGCTCGTCCTCGAACACGCGGAACTCATCGCCGGCGTTGGGGACGGACTGCAGGCCCAAGATCTCAACGGCGTCGGAGGGACCGGCCTCGGTGACGGCGTTGCCCTTGGGGTCGAGCATGGCACGGACGCGGCCATAGGTGAGGCCGGCGACCAGCGTGTCGCCCACGCGCAGGGTACCGCGGGTCACGAGCACGGTGGCAACCGAGCCGCGGCCCTTGTCGAGCTTAGCCTCGAGGACGTTGCCCGATGCGAACGTATCGGGGTTGGCCTTGAGCTCGAGCACGTCGGCCTGGAGCAGTACGGTCTCGAGCAGGTCGTCGATACCGATCTTCTGCTTGGCCGAGATGTTGACGAACATGTTCTGTCCGCCCCACTCCTCGGGGATGATGCCGTACTCGGTGAGCTCCTGGCGCACGCGGTCGGGGTTGGCACCCGGCTTATCGATCTTGTTGACGGCGACGACGATGGGAACGCCGGCGGCCTTGGCGTGGTTGATCGACTCGATGGTCTGGGGCATGACGCCGTCATCGGCGGCCACGATCAGGATGACGATATCGGTCACCTTGGCACCGCGGGCACGCATGGCCGTAAAGGTGGCGTGACCCGGGGTATCAATGAAGGTGATCTTGCGGTCGTTGATCATGACTTGCGAAGCGCCGATGGCCTGCGTAATGCCGCCCGCCTCGCCGGCAGCGACGCCGGTGTGACGGATGGCGTCGAGCAGCGAAGTCTTGCCGTGGTCGACGTGGCCCATGACGGTGACGACCGGGGCACGCGGCTTAAGGTCGGCGGGATCGTCGTAGAACGAGAAGGTGTTCTCCTCCTCGGGGGTGATGATCTTGATCTGGCGGCCCAGGTCGTCGGCAACGAGCTCGACGAGGTCGTCAGACATGGACTGCGTCATGGTAAGCGGCGTGCCCAGCAGGAACAGGCGCTTGATGATGTCGTTGGCCGGAACGTCGAGCGCCTCGGCGAGCTCCTGGACGGTAACGCCCTGGGAGACCTTGATGGCATCGAGCTCCTCGGGGTTCACGCCCTGGGCCAACGCCTCCTCAATCTTGCGCTCTTCATGAGCCTTTGCGGCCTCGCGTTCGCGCTTCTCCTTGCGCTTTTTGCGGCGACCAGTGGACTCGCGAGAGGCCTCCTCGACGGCGGCACGAGCCTCCTCGAGCACCTTCTCGCGGCTGTACTCCTCAGCCTCGCGAGCCATGCGGCTGTAGTGGTCCTCTTCGTTGTTGTGACCGCCCTTGCGCTTCTTGCCCTTGCCCTGCTTGTCGGGGTTGGGGAAGTCCATGCCGGCAGCGACGTTGTTGCTGGCATTAGTGCGATGGCTGTGGGGACGGTTCTCGGAGGCATTGCGCTCGGAGTTGTTGTCGGAGGCGTTGCGATCGTTGCGACGGCCACCGCGACGGTCGTTGTTGCCGCCACGACGGTTGCCGCGCTCGGCAGCGCGCTCGGCCTTGGCCTTCTCCTCGGCGTCTTTCTTCTCCTTGAGCACAGTCTCCTGCGCGGCGATCTGGTCGAGCAGAGAGCGGAAACGCGAACCGGAATCGGAAGCGGGAACGGCGCGGCGCTGGGCCTCGCGGGCAGCCTCCTCCTTCTCGCGGGCAAGACGCTCCTGCTCGGCCTTCTTCTTAGCCTCGGCCTCGGCGCGGGCGGCCTCCTCGGCAGCCTGGGCGGCGGCGAACTGGCGGCGCTCCTCCTCGCGTGCTTTCTCGGCGGCGATGCGCTCGCGCTCTGCCTCGGCAGCGCGTGCTGCCTCCTCGGCGGCGGCTGCCTGCTCCTCGGCCTGCTTAGCGGCCTCGACTTCCTGGGCGCGGGCCTCGATCACCGAGGCGAGCTGCTTGCGGACCATGGCGACGTAGGCGTCCTCCAGAGCGGAGGAAGCGGACTTAGCGGGAATCTTCATTTCGGCGAGATGACCCATCAGTTCCTTGGAGGTCATGCCGAACTCTTTGGCCAAGGTGGACACACGGACTTTTGCCATATGACTTCACCTACCCTTTCTGGCACCTTGGGTGCCTAGAGACTGAACGAGCGTGGGGTATGCGCCGGGACCTGCCCAGCGCGACGGCGCGCTAGATCAGGTCCTCCGCATCATCGAAGGCGTCGGTGTCGTGGACACCGCAGAAACGGGAGCCGGGACGGGCCTGGTTGCGGCACTGGATGCCGTCCTCGGACACGAACTCGCAGCGACGGACGTCCTCGTCCTCCTCGTCACCGATCAGGTCGGCGGCGGGCTCCTCGTGAACGGGAACGTTCTTGAGGATGTCGGCGGCAAGGGTCTCGGACTTAATGTCGATGTGCCAGCCGGTCAGGCGCGCGGCGAGGCGGGCGTTCTGACCCTCCTTGCCGATGGCGAGGGACAGCTGGTCGTCGGGCACGATAACGCCGGCGTAGGCCTTCTCCTCGTCGATGAGGACGCGGGTGACCTTGGCGGGCGACAGGGCGTTGGCGACGTAGACGGCCGGATCGGCATCCCACAGGATGACGTCGACGCGCTCGCCACGGAGCTCGCCCACGACGGCGCGAACACGGCTGCCCTTGGGGCCGACGCAGGCGCCAACGGGATCCAGGCGATCGTCGAGTGAGTGGACGGCGACCTTGGAGCGCTGGCCGGGCTCGCGGGCGATCGACTTGATCTGGACGGTGCCCTCATAGATCTCGGGCACCTCCTGCTCAAACAGACGACGCATGAGCTCGGGGTGGGTACGGGAGATGACAATCGGCGGACGGCTGTGCTCGCCACGGACCGGCTGCAGGTTGGAGTTGGGGTCGCGAACGTCGATGATCACGGCCTTGATGTGCTGGTTGTGCAGGTAGCGCTCGCCCATCGGACGCTCGTTGCGCTCGTTCTCGTAACGGCGCTGATCGAAGTGCGGCAGCTCGGCCTCGACGCCCTCGCGGATCTTGACGATCGTGAAGTCGGGTGTGGACTGCAGCACGGTACCGCTGATGAGGTCACCGATGCGGCCGGAGAACTCCTCGTAAATCTGCTCGCGGGCGGAGTTGCGCACGATGGCGTTGATCTCGGCCTTAGCGTGCTGGGCAGCGATGCGGCTCGTGTTCTTGGGGGTGACGTCGATCTCCTCGAACTCGGTGAAGTTGCCTTCCTCGTCCATGGAATCGTCAATCGGCTCCAGACGGTAGACGTAGATCTTGCCGGTGGTGCGGTCGATGGTCACCTTGGCGCCCCACTCAAGATGCAGGATCTCGGCATAGCTCTTGGCGAGCGACTGCTCCAGGCGGTCGATCAGGTAGAGCTGGTCGATGTGCTTCTCCTGGCAAAGCTCCATCAGGGCGGACATCATGTCGGATGCTGCCATCTTACTTTCCTTCCTTCGCGGGCTTGAAGTCGTAGGTGGGCTTCAACTTGCACTTTTTAACATCAGAGAAATCGAGGGTGACGGACTCGCCGTCCTCGAGCTCGAGGGTCACGTTCGCCTCGGTGGCGGCGGCAATCTTGCCGGCGTACTTGCGACGGCCCTCGGTGGCGGTGGAGGTGAGCTCACAGTTCTCGCCCACAAAGCGGGCAAAGTCGCACGGGCGGCGTAGCGGGCGCGCCATGCCAGGGCTCGACACCTCGAGCGTATAGCTCGAAGAGATGGGGTCGAGCTCCTCAATCACATCGCCGACCCACTTGGTGTTGGCCGTGACGTCGTTGAGCGACAGGCTCTGACCCTCGGAACCCTCGATACGCACGCGCACGCAGGGGGCCTTGGTGGCACCCACGAGCTCGACGTCGACGATGTCGACATCGTGCTGGGGAGCGACGGCCTCGAGCGCGTTGATGATCGCCTGCTCGGTCTTGGTCTTGACCATTGCGGCACCTCCATCCATACAAAAAAGAAGCAGGGCCGAAACCCCACTTCTTTCAATTACAACTTCATTTGCAAGCAAACTATACCAATAGCTGCGGAAACGTGCAAGCACAGTACGAATCTGCAGGTCAGCGTGCGCACAGCTTCTCCACAAGAATAGGACAATTGACCGCAGACATCAGGACAGGTACATGAAAAACGAGGGACGACCCAACCGGATCGCCCCTCGTCTTTTATGCATCAGCTAGGCGCGCAATGCTTACTTGACCACCAGGTTGACCAGCTTGCCGGGCACGCAGATGGCCTTGACGACCGTCTTGCCGTCGAGCCACTTGGCGACGGCGGCCTCGGCGGCAGCCTGCATATCCTCATTGGAGGCATCGCGGGCAACGTCGACGCGGCCGCGGACCTTGCCGAGCACCTGGACCACGATCTGCACCGTGTCCTCAACGGACTCGGCCAGGTCGAACTCGGGCCAGGCGGCGGTGTAGGCGTTGCCCTCGCAGCCGAGTGCCTCGTGCCACAGCTCGTCGGCCCAGAACGGGCAGATAGGGGCAAGGACGCTCACGATATCCTTAGCCACGCCGTAGCACAGAGCCTTGTCGCGGTCAGCACCCTCAGTGGCGTTGAGATAGGCGCTCGCCGCGTTGACGAGCTCCATGACGGCCGAGATCGCGGTGTTGAACTGGCCGCGGTCGAAGTCCTCAGTGCACTTGGCGATGGTGCGGTGACGCTCGCGATAGAGCTTCATCGCAACCTCGTCGAGCGCGGACTTGTCGAAGGCCACGTTGGCGTCACCGGACTGGACAAGCTGCCAAACGATACGCCAGGCGCGCTTGATAAAGCGGTTGGCGCCCTCGACGGCCTTGGGATCCCAGTCGAAGTCCTTCTCGGGCGGGGCGATAAACAGGATCGCCAAACGCATGGTGTCGGCACCGTAGGGCTCGATAACCGAGCTCGGGGGCACGACGTTGCCCTTGGACTTGGACATGGTGTCGCCGTTCTCGTCCTTGACCATGCCCTGGCACAGCAGGTTGGTGAAGGGCTCGTCCACGCTCAGCAGGCCCAGGTCGCGCAGTGCCTTGGTAAAGAAGCGGCTGTAGAGCAGGTGCAAAATAGCGTGCTCAATGCCGCCGATGTAGTTATCGACGGGCATCCAACGGTCGGCAGCCTCACGGGAGAAGGGCAGCTCAGTGTTGTGCGGATCGGTATAGCGCAGGTAATACCAGCTGGAGCAGGTAAAGGTGTCCATGGTATCGGTCTCGCGCTTGGCCGGGCGGCCGCAGACCGGGCAGGTGGTCTCGTAGAACTCCTTGCACTCGGCAAGGGTTTCGCCAGCGCCCAGGTCCAGGTTCTCGGGCAGCGTCACCGGCAGCTGATCCTCGGGCACGGGCACGATGCCGCATTGCTCGCAGTGGATGGCCGGGATGGGGTTGCCCCAATAGCGCTGACGGGAAATGAGCCAGTCGCGCAGACGGAACTCGACCTTGCGACGACCACAGCCCATGGCCTCGAGGTCGGCCACGATCGCAGCCTCGCCCTCGGAGTGCTTGCCGCCGCGCATGCCGGTGTACTTGCCGGACTGGACGAGCGTGCCCTCGGCAGCGTGGGCGCAATCCCAGTCGACGGTCTCGGCATGGAAGGTATCGATGGTCTCGCCATTAGCCTCGACGGCTGCGCGGTCATCGTCGTCCAGGATGATTGGCACGATCGGCAGGTCGTACTTACGGGCAAACTCAAAGTCGCGCTGGTCGCCACAGGGAACGGCCATGACGGCACCGGTACCGTAGTCGGCAACGACATAATCGGCAACCCACACGGGGACCTTCTCGCCGTTGACGGGGTTTACCACATAGCGGCCCGTGAAGGCACCGTGCTTCTCGAGGGTGCCCTGGGCACGCTCGACGGCAGAGATGTGCTTGGAGTCCTCGACGATCTTGGTGACGGCCTCCTCGTACTCCGTGCCCTCGACGAGCTCGTGCA
>CAVKNR010000087.1:0-5968 GCA_963657575.1 Sodaliphilus sp. | reverse complement strand
AGAAGGGTGAACGCCCTGATGAGAAAGAAAACGCTGGAAGCATTGGAGGAATCGGGTGTAACGCGCTATGGCCTCTGCCGTGCTCTGCACCTGAATAAAGGAAACGTATACGCATACTTGGCCGGTGATGACTCAAAAGTGAGCAGGGAAACGGCGCGTCGCATTATGGAATATGCGGAGGGGAGCGGCGCCAAAGAAGGGGCCGGGCGCCCGGTGCGTGTGGCGGGGTAAGATTGATCGCGGTTTTGATTGATGATCGATTGAGTTTGTTGGGCGGAGACTATGTCTGCTATTGATATCGTGCTTGTTGTGATCGCCTTGGTGGCGGTGGGGGTTGCCGTGGCTTGTGCCCTGCAGCTTAAAGGCCTTCGCGCCGAGCTGCGGGAGCGCGGCGATAGCGGGGCAGAGATGATGGCTGCGCTCGAGCAAGCCAACAACGCGCTCGACACCCTGAACGTCGCGTTGGCAGAAACCCGCCGCACGGCAAATGCCATCGCGCAGCAGCAGACAACCGATGCGGCCGTGGAGCAGCAACGCTACCTGACCATTGCGCACGAGTTCTCGCAGGCCAGCGACCGCATGGACGACCTGCGTCGCGAGACGGCCCAGCAGCTGGGCGCCAATCGCGAGGGCATCGAGCATCGCCTGGACAAGGTGCGCGAGACGGTCGATGCCCAGCTGGGTGCTATCCGCAAAGACAACAACGTGCAGCTCGATCAGATGCGCGCGACGGTGGACGAGAAGCTCTCCCGCACGCTCAACGATCGCCTGTCGGCATCGTTTAAGCAGGTGAGCGACCAGCTCGAGGCTGTGTATAAGGGTTTGGGCGATATGCAATCCATTGCCACCGGCGTAGGCGACCTCAAGCGCGTGCTGGGCAATGTGAAGGCGCGCGGCATTTTGGGCGAGGTGCAGCTGGGTGCAATCCTGGCGGACATCCTTACGCCCGACCAGTATCTGGAAAATGTCGCCACCAAGCCTGGCGCCTCGGAGCGCGTTGAGTTTGCCGTCAAGCTGCCGGTGGACGAGGGCGACCCCGTGCTGCTACCGATTGACTCCAAGTTTCCCGGCGATGCGTACGAGCACCTGCTCGATGCGCAAGAGTCGGGTGACGCGGAGGCTGTTGCCGCTGCGCGCAAGACGCTCGATGCCATGGTGAAGCGTGAGGCTAAGGACATCTGCGAAAAGTACCTGAGCGTGCCCGCGACGACCAATTTTGGCATCATGTTCGTGCCTTTTGAGGGGCTGTACGCCGAGGTCGTCAGCCGTCCCGGGCTTATCGAGACCCTGGGCCGCGACTATCACGTCAACGTTGCCGGCCCCAGCACCATGGCGGCCATCCTCAACAGTTTGCAGATGAGCTACCAGACGTTTAAATTGCAAAAACGTACCGACGACGTGCTGCGCGTGCTTTCCGCCGTCAAGGCCGAGCTGCCGCGTTATCAGGCGGCGCTGCGCCGCGCCCAACAGCAGATCGAGACTGCGGGTAAAACGGTTGAGGGCATCATCACCACGCGCACCAACGTTATGGAGCGCAAGCTCAAGGATATCGACGCGCTGGAAGACACGCGGGAGGCCGACGAGATCTTGGGGCTCACGTCTGCGAGCCTGCTCGCAGACCAAAAAGACGAGGACTAGCTGCATCTGACGGTGGGGCGCCTGCGCAAGCACGGCGCGGGCGCTTTTCGCATCGTGCTTGCCTGAAGTGCGCTTTAGTGTGCAACAATGGCGTTTCGCCCTATCAGACGTGAAAGGAAGACCATGTCTCAGAGAAGCACCAGCCCGCTCAAACGCTCCACCGTTCGCCGCACGCTGCAGCGTTTTTGGGACGTCACGCGCACGCAGCCGCTGATTGTCTTTCTCTCGGTGCTCTCGTCGGCGGGCTACATCTTTTTGCTCACGTTTGCCAACACCTACGTGATGGCCCTTATCGTCGACCGCGTCCAAGCGGGTCCTGTGACGGGCGATCAAGTATTCGAGGTATTTGGTCCCTACATTCTGGCGCTCGTGCTCGTTAACCTGGTCGGCCAGATCTTCTCCAAGTTGCAGGACTACACCGTCTACAAGCTCGAGATTGCGGGCAACTATCACTTGGCGCGTCTGTGCTTCGACACGCTCTCCAATCAATCCATGACGTTCCATACCAGCCGTTTTGGCGGATCGCTCGTAAGCCAGACGAGCCGTTTTATGAGCGGCTATACGGGGCTGGTGGACGTGACGGTGTATTCGCTCATTCCCACTATCACCTCGGTTGTCTGCACGGTGGCGGCGCTCGCCCCGGTGGTGCCGACGTTTACCGTGATCCTGGTGGGCATCATGGTCGTCTACATCGCGTTTGTCTGGCTTATGTACAAGCGCATCATGCCGCTTTCGGCCGCGACGTCCGCCGCGCAGAACAAGCTGTCGGGCGTGCTTTCCGACGCGGTCACGAACATCCTGGCCGTCAAGACCTGCGGGCGCGAGGACTTTGAGCGCGACCTGTTCGATACCGCCGACCGTGCCGCGCGCGATGCCGAAACGGTATCGATGCACGCCATGATGCAACGCAACTTTACGACTTCGGGCCTTATCGTCATTACCATGGCCGTGGTGAGTGTGTTCGTCGCGGGCGGCAACGCGTGGTTTGGCATCTCTGCCGGCGCGCTCGTCATGATCTTTACCTATACGTACAACCTCACCATGCGGCTGAACTACGTGAGCTCCATGATGCAGCGCATCAACCGCGCGCTCGGCGATGCGGCCGAGATGACGCGCGTCCTGGACGAGCCGCGTCTGGTGGCAGACGACGAGAACGCCCCCGAGCTCAAAGTGACCGAGGGCGCGATTGATTTTGAGCACTTGAGCTTTGCATACCGTGACGCCGCGGCGGGGGAGAGCGTGTTCAACGACCTGACGCTCCATGTGGCGGCGGGCCAGCGCGTGGGCCTGGTGGGCAAATCGGGCTCGGGCAAGACGACACTCACCAAGCTGTTGCTGCGCCTGGACGACGTGCAGGGCGGCCGCGTGCTCGTGGACGGTCAGGATGTCTCGCGCTGCACGCAGCAGAGCCTGCGCCGCCAGGTTGCCTACGTGCCGCAGGAGGCGCTACTGTTCCACCGCTCCATTCGCGAGAATATCGCCTACGGCCGCCCTGACGCCACCGACGAACAGATTCGCGAGGCTGCGCGCCTGGCCAACGCGACTGAGTTTATCGACCGCTTGCCCCATGGCTTTGACACCATGGTGGGCGAGCGCGGCGTTAAGCTTTCGGGCGGCCAACGCCAGCGCGTGGCCATCGCCCGTGCCATTCTCACTGACGCGCCGATTCTGGTGCTCGACGAGGCGACGTCTGCCCTGGACAGTGAGTCCGAGGCGCTGGTGCAGGAGGCTCTCGAGAACCTGATGCGCGGACGCACCTCCATTGTGGTGGCGCATCGCCTGTCCACCGTGGCGGCGCTCGACCGCATCGTGGTGCTGGCAGACGGCGAGATTGTCGAGGACGGCACGCATGCGCAGCTCGTCGAGGCGGGCGGCGAATACGCGAGCCTGTGGAGCCGCCAGACCGGCGCATTTTTGGAGGCGTAAAGACCCCATACGTGGGACAATCGTGCCCATAGGTTTGTTATGCCGCTGAAGCGAGGAGTCGTTATGCCACGCGAGACCAATGCCGCCAAACGCGAGCGCGCCATCGAGGTGTGCGAGCGCCTTAACCGTCGCTATGGCCCGGTCGAGTGCTTCTTGGACCACGAGAATCCCTTTAGGCTGCTCATCGCGGTACTGCTCTCGGCGCAGACGACCGACGCGCGGGTCAACAAGGTGACGCCGAAGCTGTTTGCCCAGTGGCCCACACCCGAGGCCATGGCGGGGGCGAGTGTGGCCGATGTGGCGGACACCATTAAGTCACTCGGCTTTTATAAGAGTAAGGCCAAGCATGCCGTGGAGGCCGCGCAGATGATCGTTGCCGACTACGGCGGCGAGGTACCGGCCGACATGAAGGAGCTTGTAAAACTGCCGGGCGTGGGGCGCAAGACGGCGAACATCGTTCTCAACGTGGGGTACGGCATCGTGGAGGGCATCGCGGTGGATACGCACGTCAACCGCATCGCGCACCGCCTGATGCTGAGTCCCAAGACGCATGCCAAAGAGCCACTCAAGACCGAGCAAGATCTGCTCAAGATCTTGCCGCACGAGTATTGGGAGTCGGTCAATCACCAGTGGATCACCTTTGGCCGCGAGATCTGCGACGCCCGTAAGCCCAAGTGCGACGAGTGCCCGCTGGCAGACCTTTGCCCCAGCGTACGGGTGGGCTAGGTTGCAAGGGCAGAGTCCCGCCGCTCTTGCGTATCTCCGGGCGGCACAAATCGAGGCGCAGCCGGTGCCCACGGCGCTCGCTACGACTCCCGAAGCAAGAACTCTTCTGCCGGTACAACCGATGCGCCCTCGGTATCGTAGCGCTCGGAGCCGTGATATACGACGGCTCGGTCCTTTGCGGGAATGCCCAGTTCGGAACCAACAGAGCGTAGGTGTCGAGCGAATGTGTCGCGATAGGTAGCGCCCGATTTGATTTCGAACGCCTGTGGGCGAGCCGGCTCTGTTAGGTCGATAAGGTCGATCTCTCGTTTGCTGTCGTCGCGATAAAAGACAAGCGTGGGCTCGATGCCTCTGTTGAGATATACCTTTTGGCGTTCCGAGACAACGAGGTTTTCGAATATTTCCCCACTTAGGGGGTGGTTCATGAGACTGCGCTCGTCGTGAATGCCAAGCAGATGGCAAAGTAGTCCCGTGTCGTAGAAGTACAGTTTTGGCGCTTTGGTAAGCCGCTTGCGTATGTTTCCAGCATATGGCTGAAGCAGGAACACCAAATAGCTTGATTGCAGGATCGAAAGCCACGAGCTGATCGTCGCCGTGGCGACTCCCACATCAGCGGCGAGTCTTGATAGGTTGAGCAGCCCTCCCACGCAAGCCGCGCACAGCCCGATCATTTTTCTAAAGGAGCTCAGGTTGCGCACGTCGAGAAGGCCGCCCGCGTCGCGTTCCACATAGGTCATAAGGTAATTTTGGTAGAACATATCGGTGGGGATGCCCGCATCATATATTCGCGGGTATCCCCCGCGAATCAGGTAGGTGTCAAGCGAGATCTGCGTATCGCTGAGCTCCTGGTAGGAGAGAGGCAGGAGTTTGAGCATGCCGACGCGCCCGGCAAGCGATTGCTGGATGTTGTGCATGAGCAAAAAGTTTTGCGAGCCGGACAATACATACTGGCCGGTCCTTCCGCGCTCGTCGGAGGCGACCTGAATCATGCTGAACAGCTCCGGTGCATATTGGGCTTCGTCGATGATCAGATGATCGGGGCGCCTGCTGATAAAGCCGACGGGGTCATCGAGTGCGGCGCGACGGACTTCTGGGTTCTCGAGGTTGAGATATTCATATTCAGGAAAGACGGCCTTGATGAGAGTTGACTTGCCGCTTTGGCGTGGCCCCGTAAGCGAGACGACGGGAAACCATTCTGACATGTCGCGTAGCTTTTGGGCCATGGTTCGCTCAATCATTTTTAACGCCCTCCGTGTCTTGCATCGCATGCTCGTAGGCATGCTTTTGGTTCGAAAGTCTCGTGACGAGTTTGTCGGTATCCGCCGGGTTTCGTGGCAGGTCTTTGGGATTTGCCACATCGGCAAGGCAAAAAAACCATAATTACTAACTAGAAGTTACCACAACTGTAAAGTAGAAATTGCCATAATTGCAAAGTAATGCAGGTAGAAGCTGGTAATTGGTGCTGTCCGATCAGGCTGTTTTGTGCCGAGGGCGTTCGGGCATGCGCGTTTTGGGGTAGCTGTTCGGCGCGCGCTGGCGTGCCCACCTCATGCGTTACCATGACAGGCAACGAAATCCGCCGCATACCCGCCGAGCTTGCCCCGGCGGGCTTTTGGCGTTGCAATGCCGGAGGAACAGCATGCTCATTCACCGTATAGCCGCGCAGCTCTACACTGCC
>CAVKNR010000086.1:0-5975 GCA_963657575.1 Sodaliphilus sp. | reverse complement strand
GAACGGCAGCAGCTCCATTGCCTCGGGCGTGATATGGCCCGCAACGTTCATGCGCTCGTCACCGGGAAGATCGACCCGCGTAATCTCAAGCTCGCCTTCGTAGCGCCCATATCCGCTATTGCTCACAGCGATCGACCCCACCTTTCGCGGCAGGCCGGCTCCGGCATCCGTCGGCACGGAATCCGGCTTAAGCTTCGTGCGTGACTCCTGAGACCTAAAGATGAGGACGCTCGAGTCGGGCCGGTCGTGATGAATCTGCCCGCGCACATAGGCATAACCGGGCTCAAGCTCGCATTGCAGGTCCACGTATCCGGCGGAAACTTGAGCAAACTGCGCCCAGCCCGCATCGGAAAGATCGGGGTCGCCGACCAACACAATGTCGCAATCGGCGCCATGTGCAAGCTCAAGCATATTGAGAGCAACCTTTGACGCGCGACCGCGCTGCGCCTCGACCGTCGGCAGTCCCTCGAATACCGGCCCGCGAACGTTAGCATCACCCGGCACAAAAGCCATGATTTCGAATCCAAGCGCCGCAAGACGAAGATTCACCCGAGCAATGTCCTCCAGAGCTAAACCGGTATAAGGCTTGGGGTAAAAATTGTGGCAGGCGGCAAAACGAGTCACATCGGCACCGGCCTCACGCCACGATGCGATTTCATCAGAACTCACCGTCGATGCATTGACCACAATGCGAAATACACCGGACAGCTCCGCGACCCGCTGGGCGCTAAAGCCATAGTCCAAACGAAGGTATTCCAACCCCAGATCACGCAGGTCCTCGATGCGCTCAAGCCCAAGCAAATCGCACGTGCGAGGCCCCACATCGGCAATGAGCGCAATGCCGCGGGCGGAAAGCAGCGACAGCACATGACGGACCTTATCGGCATACGCCGCTCCCCCATCCTCGGGAATATGCAGCGAGGTGAACGCATAGCGCGCACCTGCCGCGGCACCACGTTCAATCGTCCGCTCAATATCCTGCAGAGGGCTGGAAAGATAAATCGAAATACCCGTTTTCACGCTTCAACGCTCCTTTAAAAAAGGCCGGCGGAGCAGCTAGCCCCGCCGGCACAACCATAACATCAAGAAATCTGCCGCGCGCCGCGAACCCCGAGCAACACGGCTCGCGATATCAAACTACTCGCCAAAGAACTCGTTGATCTTCTGCTCGTCGACGCCAAAGAACCACGTCAGGACAAAGCCAGCGGCATAGGCAAGCAGCATAGCGGCAACGTAGCCGAGCTGCTGGCCAGGAACGACGATCAGCAGGCCAAACAGACCGGAAACGCCCTGAGAAACCGTGCCAATGTGAAGCAGCGCCGCGAGCGCGCCGCCAAATCCGGCACCCAGGCAGGCCGTCACAAACGGACGAACGAGCGGCAGCGTAACAGCATACATCAGAGGCTCGCCCACACCCAGGATTCCAACGGGAATGGACTCGGCGACGTACTTCTTGAGCTTGGCGTTCTTGGTCTTAAAGTACAGCGCCAGACCGGCACCGACCTGACCGCCGCCAGCCATCATAAGGATGGGCAGCAGGTAATTGATACCCTTGGTAGCGCCGTCGGGATCGTTGAGCATAGCGTGGATCGGCGTGAGCGCCTGATGCAGGCCGACGGACACCAGCGGCAAGAAGCCTGCCGACAGGATATAGCCGCCCAGGACGCCCAGCTTCTCGAAGATAAAGGTCAAAACGCTAAAGATGGCAGTCGTCAGCCATGCGCCAACCGGCTGGATGACGAGCATCAGAGCAAAGGCGCCGATGATGAGCACCAGCAGCGGGGACAGGAACGTGTCGAGTGCGTTGGGCATAATCTTGCGAATCTGACGCTCCATCCAGGCAAAAAATGCACCAGCGATGAGAGCCGCGATCATGCCGCCCGCTGCGGGGTTGTACTGCGCATTGGTGAGCGGCAGCAGAATGGCAGTGGCAGGATCAGCCGCGCCAGGCGCAAGCAGGGGCATGGCACTGTTGGCGATACACATCATGCCGGCGATGCCGCCCAGCGCAGCGGAGCCACCAAACTCACGTGCCGCGTTATAGCCCACCAAGATGGGCAGATAGGCAAACAGGGCCCAGCCCATGGAACGAATGCCCTGGTACCACCACTCGCCTGCAAGCGCGCCTGCCGTCGATACGTTAATGACGTTGCAGATACCGTTGATGAGGCCAGCCGCAATGATGCCGGGAAGCAGGGCGACGAAGACATTGGAAATCTTCTTGAGGAAGGCCTGAACCGGCTTGGACTCGTACTTGGCCTTCTGCGCGGCCTTGTTCGTGGCCGCAGCGTCAACCACGCTCTCGTCAGCAACGCCTTTCGCAAGGCCGGTGAGCTTGGAGAACTCCTCGAGCACCTTATTCACCTTGCCCGGACCCAACACGATCTGCATCGTGTCGTCCTCGACCAGGCCCATCACGCCGTCGAGTGCCTTAATGCCCTCCGTGTCGACGCTGTCCGTGTCTTTGACGGTCACGCGCAGGCGCGTCATGCACGCCGCGTTTGCCAGCACGTTGTCTTTACCGCCCAGAAGGTCCAGCAGCTTTTGAGCCAGCTCTTTGTTCGTCATTACTCCTCCTTGTATTGGGTATCTCGTTTGGATGTCATATCAGCTCACGCCGCGCACCTATTGGGCATCGGCATTGCTCTTCTCATGGCCACTCACCGCAACACGGACATGGCCGCGCGCCCGCTCAAGAGCTACCGCAGCCTGCTCGGCATCGCAGTCCAGCAGTACCGAGACAATAGCGGTTTTTACGTGGCCGCCGGCATCTGCAAGCGCCTGAACAGCGCGCTCGCGCGTGCAGCCGGTCGCCTCCATCACGATGTTCTGGCCGCGCACCACCAACTTCTCGTTCGTCTGCTGCACATCGACCATCAGGTTTTGGTATACCTTGCCGATCTTGACCATGGCACCGGTCGAAATCATATTGAGAATGAGCTTTTGAACCGTTCCTGCCTTGAGCCTCGTTGAGCCGGTCAGCACCTCGGGACCGGGCACGGGCTCAATGGCAAGATCTGCGCTCTCCCCGATCTTCGACCCTTGGTTGCAGGCAATTGCAATGGTCTTGCACCCAGTTGCCTTGGCGTACGCAAGGCCGCCCACCACATAAGGAGTACGACCGCTTGCCGCCAGGCCAACGACAAGATCCTTGTCCGAGAGTCCACGCTCCCGCAGGTCGCTCGCGCCAAGCTCCTCGCTGTCTTCGGCACCTTCGACAGCCTTGATAAACGCCGTCTCGCCCCCGGCAATGAGCCCGACGACCAGATCGGGCGATACGCCAAACGTGGGCGGACACTCCGAAGCGTCGAGTACGCCCAGACGACCGCTGGTGCCTGCGCCCATGTAAAAGACGCGCCCGCCGCGCTCGAGTGCCTCAGCAGCCCAGTCGATTGCTGTGGCAACCTGGGGCAACACTTTCGTGACCGACTGGACGGCACGAAGATCCTCATCGTTCATTGTCGTGACGATTTGCAGCGATGTCATCGTATCGAGGTCCATTGACCTTTGATTACGCTGTTCGGTCGTGAATTTTGTTAAATCGAGCATTTCATTCACCTCATCTTTCCTGTTTCTCGATGTAGTTTTGCTTAATGACATGCGTCGCCCGTTCGTAGTCGCTGGCAACGTAAGCAGCGTATAGGGCATCGACAACCATAAGCTGGGCCATACGCGAAGCCATGGCACCGCTGCGGACCAAGGGTTCACTCGCGGCGACGCCGAGCACGGCATCGGCCATGGTGGCAAGCTTGGATGATCCATCTACTTTGGTCACGGCCACAACGGGACAGTTGTGACGTTGAGCCTCGGCGGTGCAGTCCAGCACCTCTTGCGTCAAGCCCGAGTAGCTAAAGGCGATTGCCATATCGCCCTCATGCATGTTCTTGGCACATAAGAGCTGATCATGCCAGTCGTCGTACAGACGGCACTCTTTGTCGACACGCATGAGCTTTTGCGCCAGGTCATGCGCGACCAAACGAGAAGCACCAATACCGAACAGATTGACCGCGCGTGCCCGCTTAAGACGGGCCGCGCATCGCTCCAAGACGGTGTAATCGAGCGTTCGCGCCGTCGCCTCGATCGTGCGCACGTTGCTTTTCATCACCTTCCCCACGATACGTTCGACGCTGTCATCCATGGAGATGTCCTCGAGGGCAACGTCTTTCTTGTCACCTAAGAGCGCCAGCTCAGCAATCAGTTCGCGCTGGAACTCCTTGTAGCCCGCAAAACCCAAACGCTTGCAAAAGCGCAAAATGCTCGAGGGCGAGGAGAACGTGACATCGGCAAGACCGCGGACGGACAGCCCGACCACCTCGTGCGGATGAGCGCTTACATATGCGATGACATTGCGTTCCGCCGGGCTCGCGCTGAGCTCACGCTCGCGAAGCCGCAAAAGCAATCCATTTGCCATCTCAAACACCTCCGTTGAGAAGAATTAAAGACCAACGAACGATTCGTACCGGATATAAACAGCTTTTGCGGTACATTGTGCCGCATCGTGGCGCACAAAGGGCGAGCGTTCTACCGCTCGCCCCTCAAATCCGACCGCTCGGAAATACGCGCGACACAAAATAATTCAACAAGGTCGCATTATCAGAAACGGGTTTGTTACCGACTAGCGCCTCGCATGGGCGCCGATCGGCCGAGTCGCATGGCGCACCAACGCCGCTGCCAGCAATACCAACAGCATGGCGGTGACATAGCCCGCAGCATCGAATCCTAAATCGATAACGTCGAAATGCCTGCCGGGAACAAAGATCTTATGTACCTGATCGCCAACGGAGCAGGCGGCGCAAAAGAGCAATACGGGCACGCAACGGGAGCACACGCTCCACGGACGCTTGGAAAAGCAAACCACGACCACCGAGGCGAACAATCCGACGAAGAAAAACTCTACGGTATGGGCAACGCGACGGACGTTTGTGCCCACCCACATGCGAATGGAAGCAAGTCGGCCAGACCGGACATTCG
Source organism: Sodaliphilus sp. (assembly GCA_963657575.1). Lineage (GTDB taxonomy): Bacteria > Actinomycetota > Coriobacteriia > Coriobacteriales > Coriobacteriaceae > Collinsella. The sequence continues at coordinate 1,004 of CAVKNR010000086.1, read as the reverse complement.
AGGCAGTCGAATCGGCGCCCCCGGTCATTCCGTACTCCGTCTGGGCTTCACCCGTGGCATCGACAGCCTGAACGCCCGTAGCCTGGCCCTCCACCACACGCGCGGTGGACTCGCTCAGCAACGACGTCTCCACCGCATTTTGCTCCGTCAGCACCCAGATGCCCGCCAGCGTTACAGCGAACAGAACGATCGCGGTCCATCCGATTATTTGTTTTACGCGTGCCAAGGGCCAACCTCCTTTTTTGAATATCAGCGAGTGTAGCCCCAAATGACATCGTCACCGTATCAAAAATTGAATCGCAACAGGAAGCAACAAAGCGACGCAAACCCCTACCCCGCCTCGCGCATCCAGCGATCGAACGTCCCCACGCACACGCCCAGACACTTTGCTGCCTGGCTGCGGGTAATATCGCCTGCCTCATAGCTATCGCGCACCAGCTCAAACTGAGGAGGGCACGGCTTGCGAGGTCGACCGAAACGAACCCCTCGCGCCCGCGCCGCTGCAATTCCCTCCGCCTGGCGCCGATGGATATTCTCGCGCTCCACCTGCGCCACGTAGCTCAGCAGTTGCAGCACAATATCGGCAATCAGGACGTTGGTCACATCCGGCGCGCCGCTGGCCCTAGCGCGCGTGTCAAGCAATGGCATGTCTAACACCACAATGGCAACCCCGAGTTCCTTGGTAATGCGTCGCCATTCCTCAAGAATCTCGGAGTAATTACGGCCAAGTCGGTCGATAGAAAGCACCACCAGCACGTCCCCGTCTCCCAGGACGTGCAGCAGCTCGCGATAACGCGGTCGATCGAAGTCCTTGCCGCTCGCATGGTCGGCATAAATATTCGCCGAGCCCACGCCATAGGCGCCCAGCGCATCCAGCTGCCGATTAAGATTCTGATCGCGCGAACTCACCCGCGCATAACCGTACACCGTCGCCATCTCATCCCCGCTTTCTTGTAAACCTGCCAAAAGGGACAGGTTTATTTTGGTAGGTTTTACCTCTCAAA
>CAVKNR010000085.1:0-5979 GCA_963657575.1 Sodaliphilus sp. | reverse complement strand
CCTATATGCGCCTGGCAGCCGTGTCCGAGCTCAACATGCACTACGTGAGCACGCACTTTATGCACCCGGACGACCTTTTGGACCCCGATCGCGGAGCCAAGGAGGGCTGGGAGATCTACAAGGGCGGCCTGACCGACTACCTGGAGTGGCTTACCAAATCCGCGCCCGACCTGCGTCGCCAGACCGGCTCGGAATGCTCGGGCGCCATCCAGCGCTTTTCTTCGGTGACGGTGAGCGTGGATACCAGCGCGGATGCCTGGACGCTCAGCCTGGGCAATTTCCACGACGAGGCGTGGCTCATGTTCCGCGCCAATAATGGCGAGCCGGGTGCGGTGACGGATGGCGAACTAACGCACCTTACGGGCAATCTGTATCTGCTCAAGGCAAATGATAAGACCCTGACGATCGAGCGCAAGGAGGGTGGCGACAGATGAGAATCTGCTTGGTACTCGAGGGTTGCTACCCCTATGTGCACGGCGGCGTATCTACCTGGATGCATGGCTATATCCAGGCCATGCCCGAGCACGAGTTCGTGCTGTGGGTGATTGGCGCGCATGCTGCCGACCGCGGCAAATTTGTCTACGAGCTGCCCAGCAACGTGGTCGAGGTGCACGAGGTGTTCCTGGACGATGCCCTGCGGCTTTCGGGCGAGCAACACGAAGCCAGTTTTAACGACCGCGAGCGCGAGGCGCTACGCCGCCTGGTGTCGCTCTCCAATCCGGACTGGGACGTGCTGTTCGATATCTTCCAGCGCCGTCGCGTGCATCCGCTCTCGTTTTTGCAGAGCCGAACGTTTATGGACATCTTCCGCGACGTGTGCCTGACAGAGTACCCCTACACGCCCTTTGCCGACGCATTCCACACCATGCGCTCTATGCTGCTGCCCGTGCTCTATCTGTTGGGCAGCGAGGTACCGGTGGCCGATGTGTACCATGCCATCTCGACCGGCTACGGTGGCCTGCTCGCCTGCCTGGGCTCAAGCGTTTACCATGCGCCAGTGCTGTTGACCGAGCATGGCATCTATACCCGCGAACGCGAGGAAGAGATCATTCGCGCCGACTGGGTTGTGCCGTCGTTTAAGGACCGCTGGATCCGCTTTTTCTACCTGCTTTCGGAGGAGATCTACCGTCGCGCCTTTCGCGTGACGAGCCTGTTTCACAACGCCCGCAAGACGCAGATCGATATGGGCTGCGATGCGGACAAATGCCTGGTTATTCCCAACGGCATCCAGTTCGACCGCTTTAAGGACATTCCCTTAAAGCCCGATGACGGCTGGGTAGACATTGGCGCGGTGGTGCGCCTGGCGCCCATCAAGGACGTCAAGACTATGATTTATGCCTTCTTTGAGCTGCACGAGCGCCTGCCCAAGGTGCGCCTGCACATCATGGGCGGTGTGGACGACGAGGAGTACGGCGCCGAGTGCCACGCGCTGGTCGAAACCCTGGGCGTGCGCGACCTGATCTTTACCGGCCGCGTCAACGTGGTCGAGTACATGGAAAAGCTCGACTTTACCATTTTGACGAGCATCTCTGAGGGCCAGCCGCTCAGCGTGCTGGAGTCGCTCGCTGCGCGCCGTCCCTGCGTGACGACCGAGGTGGGCTGCTGTCGCGAGCTGCTCGAAGGCGCTCCGGGCGACGACTTTGGCGTGGCGGGTTTTGTGACGCCGCCCATGTATCGCAAGGGCTTGGCCGATGCCATGGAACGCATGTGCGTGAGCCGCGCCCGTCGCATTGAGATGGGGGAGCGCGGGCAGCGTCGCGTTGCCACGTACTTTTTGCACGAGCAGATGCTCGCCAACTATCGCGCGCTGTACGACGAGACGGCGCAAGCGTTTGACCTGCCCAGAGAGGGGGAGTAGCCGGTGGCCGGAATTGGTTTTGAGCTCAAGCGCCTGTTTAGGCGCAAGGGCCTGTTTGCCACGATGCGCGCTTACGGCTACGCCGGCATTGTGTGCACGGGCCCCATGCTGCTGGGTGTGCTGCTCCAGGTGGGTATCTTGGTGCTGTGCGGTCTGTGGGGCGTGGGGCGCGCCAACCAGGACTTGCTGGTGTGCATGGTGACCTATACGCTGCTGGCGTCGCTCACGCTCACGAGCTTTTTCTCCATGCCGGTCACGCGCTTTTTGGCTGATATGTTGTTTGCCGAGCGCGAGGATGAGATACTGCCTTCGTTTTGGGGCTCCAACGCCATTATGCTCGTTGCGGGCACGGTGCTCTACGGCGTCTTTTTGCTGTTCTCGGGCGCCACGCTGCTGCAGGGGCTGCTGTGCCTGTGGCTGTTCAACATTATGATCGTCAACTGGAACGGCATGAGTTACCTCACGGCCATCAAGGATTACCGCGGTATCCTGTGCAGCTTTGCGGCTGCCATTGGCGTGGCGTGCCTGTGCGCCCTGGCCGCGCTGGCGCTGGGACTGCCGCCGGTCGAGGGCCTGTTGACGTCAATTGCTCTGGGCTACGGCGTCATGCTCGCCTGGGACGTGGTGCTGCTGTACCGATATTTTCCGCAGAGCGAACGCAGCCCCTGGCTCTTTTTGCAGTGGCTCGATCAGTTTATTCCGCTGGCGCTCACGGGCTTGTTTACCAACCTGGGTCTCTTTGCGCACTTGGTGATAATTTGGGCCGGTCCCATTGGCGTGCAGGTCAAGGGCTTGTTTTATGGTGCGCCCTACCACGATGTGCCGGCGCTCATCGCGTTTTTGACGATCCTGGTCACGTCCGTCAACTTTGTGGTCTCGGTCGAGGTCAATTTCTATCCGCGCTACCGCGACTACTACAGCCTGTTCAACGACGGCGGCGTGGTGGGCGACATTGTGGTGGCCGAGGAGGAAATGCTTGCCACGCTCAACCGAGAACTGCGGTTTTGTGCGCTCAAGCAGCTGTTTGTGACGGCGGCGGTCATCTCGCTCGAGACCACGGTGCTGTCGGCCCTACCGTTGGGCTTTAATAACCTGATGCACGGGTATTTTCGCACGTTGTGCGTGGGCTACGGCCTGTATGCCGTGGGCAATACGGTGTTGCTCATCTTGTTGTACCTTACCGACTACAAGGGGGCCGTGCTGGCCTCGGGGCTGTTTGCCGATGTGGCCGGGCTGGCGACTGCCGTTTCTCTGCTCTTGCCGCAGCAGTTTTACGGCTTTGGCTTTTTGTTGGGTGCAGCGGTGTTTTTTATCGTGGCGCTGCTGCGGCTCGATACCTATACCGCCAACTTGCCGTATCGTATCCTGAGCCAGCAGCCCATGGTGGCGACTGACAAGACGGGCTGGTTTACCGAACTTGGCCGGGTGCTCGACCGTGTTGAGCAACGCTACGAGGACAAGCGCGTGGGCGGTGATCCGCGCAGTGCGTTTGAACGTATGGTGGTTCGCCTGTTCCAAAAACATTGGGGAGGTTCTGATGATCGATAAGTTGATGTCTCGCCGCTGCCTGATCGAGGCGGCTGCCGGCGCGCTGTTGCTTTTGGGCTGCTCGTCTCAGGACGAATCCTCGACTAAAAAGGTCAAAAAGCAGGGCAAGATTAAAAAGGCCGAGGCCTCCGACCAGTCCAAGCACCTGCGCGATAAGGACGAGCTGTACGAGGTCTACGACGACTCGGGCATTGTGACCATGTACCTGACGGTCTCGCGCGGTAACAGCTCCGAGAACACCGATCATAGCTGGGCCGAGATCAATACGTACTCGGTGTATGACTACGCCGACATGGGCGTGACGCGCTATCAGGTAATGGGGCTTTTGCAGGCGGGCGACGAAGACGGCCCGGTGGCCGGTGAGGTTGGCTATGGCGAGGAAGCGCCCAATGCTACCGTGCAGGTGCGTGGCCAGACGTCGAGCATGAACTCGCAAAAGAATTACAAGGTTGAGCTCAAAAAGGGCAAGGGTAGCTGGCGCCAACAGCGCGCGATTGCGCTCAACAAGCACATGGGCGAGGGTATGCGTTTTCGCAACAAGATGGCCTACGACCTTATCCGCGGGATTCCCCAGATGATGGGCCTGCGCACGCAGTTTGTGCATCTGTGGGTGTGCGACCAGACCGAAAAGTCCAACGACACCTTTGAGGACTACGGCCTGTTTACGCAGGTTGAACAGCTCAACAAGACGGCGCTTAAGGCACATGGCCTGGATAAGAGCGGGCATCTGTACAAGGTGAACAGCTTTGATTTCCATCGCTACGAGGATACCATTAAGCTTGCTGACGACCCCGACTACAACCAGGCAAGCTTTGAGGGCATGCTCGAGATTAAGGGCGATTCGGACCACACCAAGCTCATCGAGATGCTCGATGCGCTCAACGACGAATCGCAAAAGATCGATGACGTGCTCGACACCTACTTTGATACCGAGAATCTGGTCTATTGGTTGGCGTTTCAGATCCTGACGGGCAACTGCGATACGCAGAACCGCAACTGCTATCTGTACAGCCCGCTTAACTCCAAGGTCTGGTACATCCTGGATTGGGATAACGACGGCATGCTGCGTAAGCTTGAGCTGAGCCTGACGGGGTTCTCGGATTATGCGAGCTGGGAGCGCGGCGTAAGCAACTACTGGGGCAACGTGCTATTCAATCGTGCGCTGCGCAGCAAGGCGTTCCGCGGTGAGCTCGATCGCGCCGTCAAGGACCTGCGCTCGTATATGACCGAGGCACGCCTGACCAAGATGATCAAGCACTACCGCGAGGTGACTGAATCCCTGGTCTTTGCTTCGCCCGATATCGACAATCTGCCTGTCACCAAGGACCAATACGAGCAGATCGCCGCGTCGATTCCCTCCGAGATTGAGGAGAACTACAAGAGCTTTCGCGAGAGTTTTAAAAAGCCCATGCCGTTCTACATCGGCGTGCCGCAGATCGATAACGGTAAGCTGCGCATTAACTGGGATGCGTCCTACGACTTTGAGGCGCGCGACATTCGCTACACCGTAGAGCTTGCGCGCGACTATGCCATAAGCGACGTGTTCTTTAAGGCCGAGGACGTGCTGCTTCCCGAGGTGACCTGCGATGCGCCCGATGCCGGCCAGTATTTTGTGCGCGTGCGTGCCGCCAACTCCGACGGCTTTACGCAAGATGCGTTTGACTACTATGTGACTGACGACGGTAAGCACTACGGCATGAAGTGTTTTTACGTGCAAGACGGCGGTAAGGTCGTGGAGGACACGTATGAGGAGGGCTAGCGCGCTGCTTGAGCGCTTGGCGGCCCCGCCTGTGCGTGCCACGCAGGAGCGTTACCGCCATGAGCTCAAATATCTCATTAACGAGGGCGAGCACGCCGCGCTTGCCTGTCGCATGGCGCCGGTGTTTAAGCTGGACAAGCATGCGCGGGCGGGCGGTTACACTATTCGCAGCCTGTATTTTGATGACTACCGAAACTCGGCCTACGAGGAAAAAGACGCCGGCATTCTCATGCGCAAAAAGTATCGCGTGCGCATCTATAACGGCAGCGACAAGGTGATTAAGCTTGAGCGCAAAAAGAAGTACGGCAGCTGGATCTACAAGGAGGACGCGCCGCTTACGCGCGGTGAGTTTGAGCAGATTCTGGCTGGCGACTACGACTTTTTGCTGAGGAGCCCTTATCCGCTCTGTCGCGAGTTCTACATCGAGTGCATCTGCAACATGATGCGCCCGCGGACCATCGTGGACTACGAGCGCGAGCCGTGGGTGATGGACGAGGGCACCGTGCGCATCACGTTTGACATGAACGTGCGTGCCGCGGTGGGTAGCTTCGACATCTTTGATGCGACGCTGCCCGCGCTGCCCGTGCTAGAACCCGGCAAGCTGGTGATGGAGGTCAAGTTTACGGAGTTTTGCCCGCAGCTCGTGCGCGATATGGTGCCGCCGGGCGCGGCCGAACTCACGGCGGTCTCCAAGTATTGCCTGTGTTACGAAAAGACCGCCTACCTGCGCGGATTTAATTACTGGGAATCGGATTTTGAGAACCGAGGGGATATTTAGACCATGAGCACCAGGGACTTTTTTAAGAACTCCGTC
>CAVKNR010000084.1:0-6071 GCA_963657575.1 Sodaliphilus sp. | reverse complement strand
CGGATCAAATGCCTCTTCACAGATTTGCTTGAGCACCGCGCTCGATGCCGGAGCATAGGCACTCGGCTTGATGACCACGGTATTGCCCGCGGCAAGGGCGCCGGCGAGCGGCTCGAGTGTTAGCAAAAACGGGTAGTTCCACGGAGCCATGATGAGCGTGACGCCATAGGGCACGGCTTGCGTTTTGCACGCGCTCACGGCGTTAGCGAGATCGCACGGACGCAGGCGCGGACGACTCCACCGAGCCACGTGAGCGATCTGATGTCGAATCTCGGAAAGCGACGTGCCGATCTCGCACATATATGCCTCGTCATGCGACTTTCCCAAATCGGTCTTGAGCGCATGGGCAATATCGGCCTCGTGGGCCCGCACCGCATCGCGTAAACTCACGAGCGCGCGACGTCGAGCATCGACATCAAACGTGGCGTGCGTCTTAAAGTAGGCGCGCTGATCGCCGACGATGCGCGCAATTTCCTCGGTGTTCATGGCACCCTCCTAGTTCTCGTCCTCAAACATACCACCCGCGACGACCTCGTACATATGCTCGAGCTCCGAGCGGTCCATCAAAAGCGGAACGGGGTACAGCGGATTGGCCTCGGCATCGGCATGCGCCGCCATCTGCGGAATGTCGGAGCGGCGAATGCCCGAGACATATTTGGGGATTCCCAGGGCCTCGTTCATGCGGTCGACCCAATCGATAAAGGCCTCGGCCGCAAGACTGTCCTGCGCGGTAGCCGGCGCAATGCCCGCCATGCGAGCAAGATCGGCAAGCTTGGGGGCGGCGGCGTCACCATAAGCGCGAAGCATGTGCGGCAGGATGATCGCGTTGGCCAAACCGTGCGGAATCCCGTAACGACCGCCCAGGCTGTGTGCGATTGCATGAACGTATCCAACATAGGAGCGCGTAAAGGCAACACCCGCCTTATACGCCGCCGAAAGCATATTGCGACGAGCGCGCATGTCGTCACCATGCCCATAGGCCTCGAGCAAATTGTCGTGGATAAGCTGCACCGCCTGTCGCGCCATCTTACGCGTATAGGGCGTGGTGCTTCGCCCGATAAAGGCCTCAACGGCATGCGTCAGGGCGTCCATGCCCGTCTGCCCCGTAATGGAAGCGGGCAAGCCGCACGTAAACTCGGGGTCGTGGACTGCAAAACGCGGGATGAGCACAAAGTCGTTAATGGGGTATTTGTAGTGCGTCTCGTCATCGGTAATTACCGCCGCAAGCGTGACTTCGCTTCCCGTACCGGCGGTAGTGGGAACGGCGATGAGCAGCGGCAGGCGACGATGAATCCGCAGCAGGCCGCGCATCTTGTTGATGGGCTTGTTTGGCTGCGCAATGCGCGCCCCCACACCCTTGGCGCAGTCCATGGCTGATCCTCCGCCAAAGCCGATAATGGCCTGGCAGGCGCTCTCTCGATACAGGGACGCCGCTTCCTCCACGTTTGAGACCGTGGGGTTCGCACGCGTTTCGGCATAGACCGTAACGCCAATCCCCCTGGATGCGAGCGCCGTCTCGAGCGGTGCCGTGAGCCCCAGACGGGTAATGCCGGGATCCGTCACGATAAGGACCTTCTGGATCGAGCGCTTTTGAAGCACCGCGGGCACATCCTCGGCATGCTCTAAAATGCGCGGCTCGGTATAGGGCAGGATCGGCAATGCAATGCGAAAAACCGTCTGATATGTTCGGCACCAGGCACGACGGGCTAGATGCATAAAGGAAACTCCTTCATTTGTTGATAGGTCAACATTTGCTCGCCCGATTGTACTCAGCAAAGATCGCAGACGGCCTCCCAATCGTTAATCAATCAACATCTTCATATCTCGAAATTGTTTTATTAAAAATCATTCCTAATAGGCTTCACATTTGGTTGCATTTATGGATAATAGAACTCGTCAAGACGCACGTCCGGAGAGGGCCCTTACGGGACCGGACGAGCGCACAATCGCCATCGATCGAAAGGATCGAATCATGAAGTTTGTTTGCCCCGTTTGCGGTTATGTGGAAGAGTTCGACGGCGACCAGCTGCCCGAGGACTTCAAGTGCCCCCAGTGTGGCGTTCCCGGTTCTCGTTTCCTGAAGCAGGAGGAGGGCCAGCTCGAGTGGGCTGCCGAGCACGTCGTGGGCGTCGCCAAGATGGAGGGCGTCTCTGAGGACATCGTTGCCGACCTGCGCGCCAACTTTGAGGGTGAGTGCTCCGAGGTCGGTATGTACCTGGCCATGGCTCGCGTCGCTCATCGCGAGGGCTATCCCGAGATCGGCCTGTACTGGGAGAAGGCTGCCCACGAGGAGGCCGAGCACGCCGCCAAGTTCGCTGAGCTCCTGGGCGAGGTCGTGACCGACTCCACCAAGAAGAACCTCGAGATGCGCGTTGAGGCCGAGAACGGCGCCACCGCCGGCAAGACTGATCTTGCTAAGCGCGCCAAGGCCGCTGGCCTCGATGCCATCCACGACACCGTGCACGAGATGGCTCGTGACGAGGCCCGCCACGGCAAAGCTTTTGCCGGCCTGCTTAAGCGCTACTTTGGCTAAGCCAACCGCTTGAGACATAACCTCTAGCTCGATGAGGCCCGGACCGTATTGGTCCGGGCCTTTTTCGTGCCTCACGAACTTGTTAACGCCCTGAAATAGGACCGTCTTCGGCATCGGCTTCTCGTCAAAAACTAAGTGAGTAGACTTTTTGGAACTTGCCGAGCAGACCATCCATATCACTTTATAAAGCCGCAGGTAAATGCCTTGTTGCAAAACGACCTAGTCGCCAAAGTGCCAAAAGTCTACTCACTTAGATTCGCAGCCGTCCACGATCGAGCCATTTTGTGTCTAACGGGCATCTTTCCGTCGATTACTCCCAATTTTGTCCAGTCAATGAATAGTTCAGACCGGAGTAATATCTCAGCCCTTTGCTCATCCGAGCTTTTATCACGATATTCAGCATCGAGCATCCTGCATACGGCCTTAACGATCGCGCGGAATCTATCCTCATCCGATATCTGTCTGTGTGTAAGGAGAAGCACATCGTAGCCCATGGCCTGAAGGGCCGTCATGCGGTCAGCGTCACGCAAGCCATCCCCTGCGCGTCCGTGCGAGGCCTTTCCCTGACATTCAATGGCCACCTGTCGCCTGCCGTCCGGCGAAGAAAGAAGTAGGTCGATATATACACGGGACTTTTCCACAATCGCTCGAGCACTTGTGTTTAGCATCACTTCAACATTAAGCTCTATGCCGCAAAAACCTTCGCCTCCCAGGGCTCGCGGCAGTCCAAGCAACAAATACGCCTCGACCTCAAAAGGCGACGCGGCACCCAATGGAACGAGTTGCGATACCGCCATAAATCTATTGCCGCAACGCATCCCGCAAACATCTGAACAAAAACGGTCAAGGTCTCCGCCCAAAACCAAAGCGTCTCGACGCCATAAATTTGAGGCGATGCCGTCCTCGGACGGGCAGCGCACCCAACCGAACGTTGTCGAAATCGCGCCCGAATCAATTGCACGCGAAAGCTCCGCCTCAAGTGCCGCCGGCAGGGCACACACCGCAAACAAGCCACACATCTCCGCCAATACCAAAAGAAGCTGAAGATCCGTCAGATGCCGCGACATGATGAATGTCGTCAGTAGAGGAGATGTAACCAAAAACCCATGCTCCGTTTCCAGCACGGATTCCCTGGGGAGCTCACCAAGAAACAGCCGCTGCCTAATGCTGGCAGGACAAGTCCGTTTGTTTCTCGTCCGAACCAATGTATACAACGGAAAACCGAGCGCGACCGCAGCCGTCGGGTTGCGGGCGAGATCATATCGCTGCCGGTCTTCTTCCGGTCGTGGAAGCGGCGGACACAAAGCGCGGACTTGAGGAGGCAAACGCCAGTACCTAAAAGCCGATATGTCACAAAGTAGATCCTTCATAGGCACAGGAAAACACGAATTTCAACCCAGTCAGTCACGCATTGGCGCGAACGCACCAAAAATGGCGCCGAACGGACTGCAAAGTTTTCAACAGCCCTCCCCAACTGGCCAAAAGCTTGCCAAGAGCTGGACGAAGCCCTGTTGAAAACCCCATTTTTTTCTCATGCAGGAGCTTTGCGCGGCAAGTGAGTAGACTTTTTTGAACATCCCGAGCAGGCCGGTCATCCTGCTTTTCAAAACCGCAGGTAGATAGCTTGTTACAAAACTTCCTGGTCGCCAAAGTGCTAAAAGTCTACTCACTTAGGTTGCAGAGTGCCCCCCATTAGCTGCAATTCCAAGGTAGTTAGCACTTTTGGACTCAGATCGTCATACTGGACAAGAATTTGAGTTGAGTTTTCAGGGACAGATGCGCCATCGGCACACCAATAACAGTCACTGATATCGACAAAAGGGATGCTCGAGCGCGTGAGGGCCCGCACAAAAGAGCTTCCACCCGCTCCGCGCTCTGCAGCCACGGTGCAGTAAAGGCCGGCGTCTGCATGCTCGATTGAAACCTCCCCTGCCGGAAACGCTTTCCGCACAAGCGCCATCAGGCCATCGCGTGCCTCGCGAGCGCGCACGCGCACGCGGTTCACATGCCGCTCGTAATCACCCGATTCCAGCAAACGCGCCAAAGCGACCTGGTCAACAGAGCTCACCGACGAAGCGTAAAAACCAAGGTCGCGCCCAAACCGTTCCATCAGCTCATCGGGCAACACCATGTACGCCAAACGCAACGCCGATGAAAGGCTCTTCGAAAACGTGTTGGTGTAGATAACCGACTGGGCGGCATCGATCGACGCGAGCGCAGGAATCGGCTTGCCGGCAAGGCGAAACTCGCAATCGAAGTCGTCTTCGATGAGATATCGGCCCGGCTGCTCGGCGGCCCAGCTCAGCAGCGCATAGCGACGTGCAATGCTCGTCACAAGGCCGGTCGGATACTGATGGGACGGCATCAGGTGAAGGACATCGGTCCCGCTTTTCTGCAGAGTGTTCAAGTCCACACCCTCATCATCCAACGGGATATGCCGAACTTTGCAGCCCATGGCCTGGTAGATGCGTGTCAGGCGTAAATAGCCCGGGTCCTCAACGGCATACACCTTGTCCGCGCCAAGCAACTGAACCAACATGGTATCGAGCAGCTGGGCGCCCGCGCCGATAACAATGTTGTTGGGGTCGATATTCATACCCCTTGTCCCGCGCAGATGATGAGCAATCGCGCGTCGTAGCCGAGCGGTGCCCTGTGCCGGTGCGGGTGAGAAGATTTCGCGCTCGTCTTCGGATGCCAGCGTCGCCCGCAGTGCGCTTTGCCAAAGCCGCGCCGCCTCCAAAGTGGAAGGAGAAAGTGCGTCGAATTGCTCGACCCGTCCATCAACATCATGTGCGTTAAGACCCGCAGGAGCGGAATCTCGATCAAACTCTGTCTCAGCCAAAGGCAAAACCGGTGCATCCGGAAGCTCACAAGCGTAGTAGCCACGACGCGGCTTTGAGCAAATATAGCCCTCGGCAAGTAACTGGCTATATGCATTCTCGATGGTAATGACACTGATTCCCAGATGGCTGGCAAAGGCACGCTTAGACGGAAGATGCTCCCCCGCCGCAATGCGTCCAGCAACGATATCATCTCGAATTTGCTGGTAAACATACTCATAGAGCGATGCTCCGCCGCGTTTTTCCAAATTGTAGTCAAGCATGAGCCTATCACCTGACCTTATTAAGTCATTCAATCTGGTATTAGTCTGACCTTGTCATTATCTCGAAATCTGAGTATTTCGCCATACCCAGCTCCCCGATAGGATGTTCCGTCAAGCAATGCACATGCCAACCAAGGGAGCAACCATGGCAGAACAGACCAGCAAGGCCGATCGCGTCAAACTCAATCGCGAGCTCGCGCAGATGCTCAAGGGCGGCGTCATCATGGACGTCACCACGCCCGAGCAGGCACGCATCGCCGAGGAGGCGGGCGCCTGCGCCGTCATGGCACTCGAGCGCATCCCGGCCGACATCCGTGCCGCAGGCGGCGTCTCGCGCATGAGCGACCCCAAGATGATCAAGGGCATCCAAGAGGCCGTCTCCATCCCCGTCATGGCCAAGTGCCGCATCGGTCACATCGTCGAGGCGCAGGTCCT
>CAVKNR010000083.1:0-6128 GCA_963657575.1 Sodaliphilus sp. | reverse complement strand
ATCATTGCTCAGAAAAATCATTGGGAAATCGAGCGTGGCAAGCGGAGGTCTTCGGGGTATAAGACGGCTAATTGTATGCCGCCTATGAAAGGAACCCCCATGCCCAGCGTTGCCGTTCTCGCCGCCGATGGCTTTGAAACTATTGAATGCTTGACCATGGTCGATGTCATGCGTCGCGGCGGCGTGCGCGCCACGCTCGTCTCGATCATGCCCACGCGTGAGGTCGTAAGCTCGCTGCAGATCCCCGTGACCTGCGATGCGCTCTTTGATGAGATCGACTTTGACGAGTACGACTGCGTCGTGCTACCCGGCGGCCTACCCGGTGCTACCAACCTGCGCGCCGATCAGCGCGTCTGCGACGTGGTCCGCGAGTTCGCCGCAACCAAGCACGTCGCCGCCATCTGCGCCGCCCCGTTTATCCTGGGCGAGCTCGACCTGCTCGAGGGGCGCCACGCCACGTGCTTCCCTGGCTTTGAGAAAAGCTTCCCCGAAGGCGCCTATACCGGCGAGAAGGTCACGCAAGACGGCAACATCATCACCGCCAGCGGCATGGCCCAGTCGCTCCCCTTTGCGCTTGAGCTGCTGCGCACGCTCGCCGGCGACAAGGCCGTCGATAAGGTCGCCGAGGGCATTCAGCTATGATTTTGGCTTCGCAATCACCGCGCCGCATCGAGTTGATGCGCGAGGCGGGCTATGACATTCGCATCATTCCTGCCGATATCGACGAAACGCCGTTTGATGGCGAGGCCCCGCTTACGCTCGTTGAACGCTTAGCACGCGCCAAAGCCGCCGCCGTTGCCGCCGAACATGCCGAGCCCAATGAGCTGACGGTCGCGGCCGACACCATCGTCACCTTTGACGGCAAGATTCTGGGCAAGCCGGCAGACGGGGACGAGGCGCGCACCATGCTCCGTGAGCTTTCGGGCCGCACGCACCAGGTCGCAACCGGCGTCTGCATCGTTAAGGCAGGCGACACGGCCGCCCCGCATGCCGCCGAGAGCCTGTCCTTTGTCGATGTGACCGACGTGACGTTCTACGAGCTCACCGACGAGCAGATCGAGCGCTACGTCGCCTCGGGTGAGCCCATGGACAAGGCCGGCGCCTACGGCATTCAGGGCACAGGAGGACGCATGCTCGTGCACGATATTTCGGGCGACTTCTATAACGTGATGGGCCTACCCATCGCCCGCGTCGCGCGCGCGATTCAAAAACTCTCGTAATTGCATCTGGCGCTGGGTATCCCCCGGCGCCTACAATTTTGGCGTACCGTACGGATCCCGACCGGGCACAAGGCGCGGCGGAAAACCGATAGGAGTTAAACATGGATACACTGCTCAAAGCCATTGACGTTTGCGATGTCGATGGCTTTTGCTTTGGCAACTATACGGACGATGAGGCAGGCACCGGCTGCACCGTAATCGTGGCACCCGAGGGCGCCACCGGCGGCGTTGACGTACGCGGTGGCGCTCCCGCTTCGCGCGAGACCGACCTGCTGCGTCCCGAAAACACCGTCGATAAGGTCCACGCCGTCTGCCTTTCGGGCGGATCGGCCTTTGGCCTCGAAGCCGCAAGCGGCGTGGCCCGCGAACTCGAGAGCCGCGGTATCGGTCTGCCTGTCGGCCCCACGCAGGTGCCTATCGTGTGCTCCAGCTGTATCTTCGATCTCGCCTTTGGTAACCCCACCGTTCGCCCCGACATTGAGGCCGGCATCGCCGCCGTGCGCGAAGCACTCGACAACACCCCCACCAAGCTCGAACAGGGCAACGTGGGCGCCGGCACGGGCGCTACCGTGGGTAAGCTCATGGGCCCCGCTACCTGCATGAAGGCCGGCCTTGGCGCTGCCGCCGTGGCGCTCGGCCCCATCAAGGTGGGCGCCGTGGTCTCGGTCAACGCCTGCGGCAACGTTGTCGACCCCTTCACCGGAGAGTGGGTCGCCGGTATGCGCGCCGCAGCCGATAGCGACCAGATCGTCGACATGGAACTCGCAGCCTTTGCCGCCGCCGGATCCATGCAGATGCCGCTCGACCGCACCAACACCACCATCAGCTGCATCGTCACCAACGTGGAACTCACTAAGGCACAAGCCACCAAGGTCTCCCAGATGGCCGCAGACGCCTACGCACACGCCATCCGCCCCACACACACCACCAACGACGGCGACACCATCTACACCCTCGCCAGCGGCAAACTGGGCGCCCAGGCAAGCGCCGCCGTTCCCCTAGACCTGCTGGGCATGCTCGCCGTAAGGGCCCTGGAAACCGCCATCGTAAACGGAGCCAAAACCGCCAAAACCTCCCACGGCATCCCCGGCGCCGCGAAGTAGCCTAACCTGACCGGTTGCCCGGTGGGGCTTGGTTATGTTTGCTGCTCTACAGTCCTGGCTCGCACGAAGAACACATTAAGTGCTCTTCGGCTCGTGCGGAACTCGCGACAAACATAACCAAGCCCCACCGGGCAACCTACCAACCAGATTCTTTTCAGCCCAGGCCCCTGTGTACCGCGCGTCGAAGATCTTCAAATTCAGCTTGCTGATATAAAGCGGGACATAGCAGAGGACCCCTGGTCCTTAACTTGATACGAGTTCCGCACGCAAAGGAGGCGCCAGTGGCGCCTCCGTCTTGCGCAGGACTGTTCGAAGTAGCAAGTTAAGGACCAGGGGTCCCCGTTACCCGAGCGTTTATGCACTAGTTGAATTTGAAGATCTTTGAGGCAAGACGGTATAGGCCGAGTGTGGTTTTGTCTCCGGCCCGTCCACGCAGATTGGTGAAGAACCCGACCACGCCGTAGCGTGCACGACGATACATGCGCTCGTCGTAGGCCTTCAAATCATTCCACAGCGTCTTTAGGCGCTCGTCGGCGCAATCTTCCTCGGAAAGCTTGGTGAGCACCGAGCAGATCGCCATCATCATGGTGAAATAGCCCATCATGTACGAGCGCAGACGCGACGACTCAACATCGCTGTACAGGTGGTACGACTCCATCATGATGCGCGTCACACGGAACTGCTGGTCCAGACGCTTGACCATCGTGGCCTCGTTGACACTCTGGCCCTCGCGACCGATAAAGTAGCGGTAGAGGTCGATGTCGGCGTAGTACATGGTCTTGCAACGTGGCAGCGGCACGTAGGCATAGATGTTGTCCACATAGAACGTGTGCGGCGGCATGGGAAGGTTGGACTCGCGCAGCACATCCGTGCGATAGCACAGGCTGTGCATGAGTAGGTTCTGGTCCAGGCGGAAATGACCGATCTGATCCCAGGAAAAGATCTTTTTGCGCGGCAGGGCAAATTTGTAGCCAATAGCGGTATGCGTTCCCTCGTAAACCTTCTCGTACACGTAGTTCGAGATAAACAGGTCAACGCGCTGGTCGCGCTCCTCAAAGCCGCGCAGAATCGAAAGCATGGTCGAAAGAGCCGCAGCGTCGAGCCAGTCGTCCGAGTCGACGACCTTGTAGTAGGTGCCCTGTGCCTCGCGCAGACCCGAAAGAACGGCAATACCGTGGCCGCCGTTCTCCTGGTGTACCGCGCGAATGATACCGGGATAACGTGCCTCCCACTCGTCGGCCTTGGCGGCCGTCTCGTCCTTGGAGCCGTCGTCCACCACGATAATCTCGATATCGGTGGCATAATTGCTCCCCTCCAAGATGGAGGTGATGCAATGGTCCATGTCCTTGGCGGCGTTATACGAGGGAATACCGAATGTTATGACTTTATGCATGGCAGGCGATAATCTCATCCGAAAGATCGAGGGCGGAATTGGTCACAGCGTCCATATCGTAGTAACGATACTCGGCCAGACGACCCACCGGGTGGAAGTTCGTCAGGTTCTGGACGCGCTCAAGATAGCGCTCATAGAGCTCACGGTTCTCGGGCTCAAGAATGGCGTAGTACGGCGTCTCGCCCGAGCCGGGCGTATAGGCCTTGGAATACTCCTTCATGATGGTGGTCTTGCCGGGCAGGATCTGACCGGTCATGTTCTTGAACTCGGTAATGCGCGTGTAGTCCTCGCTCGTGGTGTAGTTGACGGTGCCCACGGGCTGGAACTGGTCCGTATCGAGCGTCTCGAACTTCATATCGAGCGTGCGGTACGGTAGCGCGCCCAAGTCGAGGTTGAACAGCTCATCGAGCGGACCGGTATAGACAATCTCGCCGCCGTAGACCTTGCCGTCGATCTTGACGGTAGTCTCGTCGATTTCAAAGAGGTCACGGGCGTCCACGTCGCAGAACACGTCGATCAGGTCGTGGTCGAGCATGTGCTCAAAGAGCGCCGTGTAGCCCTCCTGCGGCATGCCCTGGAAGGGAGCTTGCGGGAAGTAGCGGTCATCATCGCCCACAAAGACGGGAACGCGGCCGGTGATCGAGGGATCGATCTGATCGGGCGTCTGGCCCCACTGCTTCATGGTGTAATGCAAAAAGACGCTCTCGTAGACGTAATCGGCGACCTCGGCCAAGTCGGGGTCGTTCTTCTTACGCAGCTCCATAATGGGCACCTTGACATCCTTGCCAAAGGTCTCCACGAGCTTCTGATACAGCTCCTCGCCGCGCTCGTCACCAAAGGCGAGCTTGAGACTCGCATGGTTGAAGGGCACGGGCATAAGGGTACCGTTGATGTTGGCGAGCACCTTGTGCTGATAATCCGTCCACTTGGTAAAGCGCGACAGGAAATTGTGCACGCGCTCGTTAAAGGTGTGATAGATATGCGGACCGTACTCGTGGATCAGGATTCCGGCCTCGTCAGTGCAGTCATAGGCATTGCCCGCAATGTGGCTACGGCGCTCCAAAACGGCAACACGATAGCCGATGGTCTCGGCGAGACGGCGGGCACAAACGGCACCGGCATATCCAGCACCGACGACAATCATGTCGTACGCGCCGGCGTTAAAGCCTTCAGGCAGGCCTGAGGTAATCTGCATCGATACTCCTTGTCAAAAGCCACGGGCTCGTTAGCTGGGCTTTTCTCGAACATTCTTCGAGACATATTTATCAGAGCGATTATAGCGCTAATGCGTCCTATAATGAGCTTGCCACACAAGGAAAGCTCAAGCACCGCGGCGAACATAATTGAAAGGTAGACCCGCTAGCAGCGGGTTTATTCGTGAACAGCCGGGCGCCTGGAGCTTAGCGAAACGCTTGTAAGGAGTAACATGAGCGATTTCCTAAACCGTATGAAGTCTGCCGCCAAGGCTGACCTTAAGACGATCGTCCTGCCCGAGGGCGAGGATCCGCGCACTATCGTCGCGGCCACCAAGATCATCGAGGAGGGCCTGGCAAAGATCGTCATCCTGGGCAACCCCGACGAGATCAACGTTCCCGGCGCCACCGTCATCGACCCGCGCAATGCCGAGAAGCACGAGGAGTATGCGCAAAAGTTTGCCGAGCTCCGCGCCAAGAAAGGCGTTACCATCGAGCAGGCTCGCGCCCAGGTGATGGATGCCACCTACTTTGGCACCATGATGGTCAAGATGGGCGACGCCGACGGCCTGGTCTCCGGCGCCTGCCACTCCACCGCCGACACCCTGCGTCCTGCGCTTCAGATCCTCAAGACCGCCCCGGGCACCAAGCTGGTCTCGGCCTTCTTCGTGATGTGCACCGACACCCCGCAGTTCGGCACCGACGGCACGCTGATCTTCGCCGACTGCGGCCTCAACATCAACCCGTCCTCCGACGAGCTCTCCGAGATCGCCATCGCCTCCGCTCACTCCTGGTCCACCTTCATGGGCAACGTTGAGCCGCACGTGGCCATGCTCTCCTACTCCACCATGGGCTCCGCCGGCGGCGAGGTCGCCAAGAAGGTCCAAGAGGCCGTAAAGTTCTGCAAGGAGAAGGCTCCCGAGCTCGCCATCGACGGCGACCTGCAGCTCGACGCCGCCATCGTCCCCACCGTCGCCCAGCTCAAGGCTCCCGGCTCCTCCGTCGCCGGTAAGGCAAACGTGCTCGTGTTCCCCGACCTCGAGGCAGGCAACATCGGCTACAAGCTGGTCCAGCGCTTCGCTGGCGCCGACGCTTACGGCCCCATCCTGCAGGGCATCGCCAAGCCGGTTAACGACCTTTCGCGCGGCTGCTCTGCCGACGACATCGTGGGTGTCGTGGCCATCACCGCCGTCCAGGCTCAGATGGCTGAGTAGCGTAC
>CAVKNR010000082.1:0-6160 GCA_963657575.1 Sodaliphilus sp. | reverse complement strand
TTGCAGCCTAGGAGGTTGAAAGATATTATTACCAAGTCTTTTCCTGCTTCAGGCGCACCTTCACGACCTGAAGCCACATTTGCCCAGAGGAGGTGACAATATGAAGGCTTATGAACTGCTGTTCTTTGTTGACCCGTCGCTCGACCCCGAGACTCGTCTCGCTGTTATGAAGCGTATCGATACCACGATCGCTGAGGGCGCTGGCAAGGTCGACTCCGTTGACGAGTGGGGCAAGCGCAAGCTCGCCTACGAGATCAACGACCTCACCGATGGTGACTACACCCTCATCAACTTCCACGCAGATCCTACCCAGATCGCCGAGCTTGATCGCGTCCTGCGCATCACCGACGCTGTGGTCCGCCACATGATCGTCCGTCGCGACGACCAGGAGTAAGACTGTCGTTTTGGACTGGGCTTGTGCCCCAAGAGGAAGTAGTGAGTTATGAGCATCAATCGAGTGAACATCACCGGTAACCTCACGCGTGATCCCGAGCTGCGCGCCACCGCCGGCGGAACCCAGGTTCTGTCCTTTGGCGTCGCCGTGAACGATCGTCGCCGCAACGCGCAGACTGGCGAGTGGGAGGACTATCCCAACTTTGTCGACTGCACTATGTTCGGCACCCGCGCCGAGGCCGTGAGCCGTTTCCTGGCAAAGGGAAACAAGGTCGCGATCGAGGGCAAGCTGCGCTACAGCTCTTGGGAGCGCGACGGCCAGCGCCGGAGCAAGCTTGAGGTCATCGTCGATGAGATCGAGTTTATGAGCTCCCGTGGTGGCCAGGGTGGCTACGATCAGGGCGGTTACGCCCCCGCAGCTCCCGCGCCCGCAGCACGTCCTGCCGCACCGGTGGCAACGCCGCCCGCGGTCGACGTCTACGATGAGGACATCCCGTTCTAAGGGTTGTTCACCTATTTTTGAGTGAGAGGCGGCTTCGGTTCGCCGAAGTTGCCAAACGAAAGGTATTTTGACATGGCTAATGATTTTTCTGCACGTCAGCCGCGTCGTAAGTACTGCCAGTTCTGCAAGGAGAACACTGAGTTCATCGACTATAAGGACACTCAGCTTCTCCGTAAGTACATGACCGACCGTGGCAAGATCAAGCCCCGTCGCGTCACTGGCGCTTGCACGCAGCATCAGCATGACATCGCCAACGCCATCAAGCGCGCCCGCGAGATGGCTCTCCTGCCGTACACCGTCCCCGTGGTTTCCTCTCGTGGCAACCGCGACCGCGGCTAAGAAGGGAGACGCATCATGAAGGTTATTCTTCTCGATGAGATCAAGGGCAAGGGCGGCGAGGGTGACGTCGTAGAGGTCGCTCAGGGTTACGCTGAGAACTTCCTGTTCCCCAAGAAGCTCGCTGTTGCCGCCACCAAGGGCAACCTCAAGCAGCTTGACGAGCGTCGCAACAACATCGCCAAGCGCGAGACCGTCCGTCTGGCTACCGCCAACGAGACCAAAGCTGCCTTCGAGGGCAAGACGGTCACCGTTGACGTCAAGGTCGGCGACGAGGGCATCCTCTTTGGCTCCGTTACCGCCGCTATGATCGCTGATGCCATCAAGGCTCAGCTCGGTATGGACATCGACCGTAAGCGCGTCGAGCTCGGTAAGCCCATCAAGGTTGCCGGTGCCCACACCGTTGCCATCTCGCTGTACCGCGAGATCAAGGCCGAGGTTGTCGTTCTCGTCGGCGTTACCGCCGAGGAGCTCGCTGCCGAGGCTGAGGTCGAGGAGGCCGCTGAGGTCGCCGAGGCCGAGACCGCCGAGGTCGAGACTGAGGCTGCTGCCGAGTAGCATTTGCTGCAACGCAACAATCTTGTTCTAAGAAGGGCGCTCTGGGAAACCAGGGCGCCCTTTTGTTTTTTTGCGCTGAGTGAGTGTCATGGCGAACGTTGCGCCGAAGTCCTATATACAGGACCGTTCATCCGTTTGGTTCGGTGATGATTGGTCGCGCGCGGCGCGTTTTGGGACCGTGGCTGATACTATGGATGCTCGCAAGCGATATGAATGAGGATGCTCATGGCATATGACGATAGGGAGATCGGGCTGACGGTCGAGGACCGCGGCTCAAAGTTGGGTCTTCCCCAAAACCAAGATGCAGAGGCCAATGTACTGGCCGCTATGCTGCTATCGCCCGAGGTGGTCGAGGAGGCCCAGGTCGAGCTGCAGCCCGATGACTTCTACCGGCCCATTCATAAGACCATCTATACTGCGATGGTCGATATGTACAACAGCCGCATTCCCATCGACTCCATCTCGCTGATCGATTACCTGCGCAGCATCAACAAGCTCGATGCCGTGGGCGGCGAAGCGTACATTTTGGAGCTGATGGGTCAGACCCTGTCGCTCGTCAACTGGCAGCACCATGCCGCCATCGTGCGTCGCGACTCGATGCTGCGCGAGTTGATCGGCGCCACCAACGAGATCAACGCGCTGGCCTATAACGCCCCTACCGACACGAAAGAGGTCGTGGAGCTGGCCGAGAGCAAACTGCTCAAGGTCACGGCACGCGAGGTCAAGTCGAGCTACAAGACGCTGACCGAGTTTATGGTCGAGGCCTATAACGAGGCCGAGGAAGTGTGCCAGGCCGGTGGCCAGGCTGCGGGCGTGCCCACGGGCTTCCCGTCGCTCGACCGCATGCTCATGGGTTTTCGCGAGGGACAGCTCATCATTATCGGCGCCCGCCCTGCTGTGGGTAAGACGTCGTTCGCCCTGAATCTGGCGCTCAACGCTGCCGCTGCTGGTTATACCGTCGGCTTCTTCTCGCTGGAGATGTCGGGCAAGGAAATTGCCCAGCGTCTGATTTGCGCCTACGCCATGATCTCGATCAGTGACTTCCGCATGGGCCGCATTAGCCCCGAGCAGTGGGCCAATATCAACGAGGCCACGCAGACCTTGTCCAAGCTCGATATTCTGATTGACGATACGCCCGGCACCACAGTGACCGAGATCCGTGCCAAGAGCCGCCGCATGCTCCATAACAAGGAGAAGGCAATCATCATCCTGGACTACCTGCAGCTGGTGAGTCCTCCGCCGGGCCGTCGTTCCGAGAGCCGTACCGTTGAGGTTTCGGAGATGTCGCGTGGTTTGAAGATCATGGCCAAGGAGCTCAAGATCCCGCTCATCGCGCTGTCGCAGCTCTCGCGTCAGGTCGAATCCCGTACCGGCAAGCGCCCACAGCTTTCCGACCTTCGTGAATCGGGCTCCATCGAGCAGGACGCCGATATTGTTATGTTCTTGGACCGCTCCGCCGACGAGGCCGAGGCCTCGCGCGACGATCGACCCGACGAGGGCGTTACGCGTATCGTCGTGGCCAAGAACCGTTCGGGCCCGATCGGTGACGTCGACCTGATGTTCCTGCCGGCATCCACCAAGTTCTATGAGCTTGATGGGGCACATGCCGAGGAGTAGGACAGGCGCCCGTTGCACGGGTATACTGGGAATGTTTTGTGCTTCTGCGTGCCGGTGTGGTGCGTAGACAGGCCATGAATGTAAGGAGTAAACATGCCGTCAACCGTTTTGGTCGGTGCCCAGTGGGGCGATGAGGGCAAGGGTAAGATTTGCGACCTGGTCGCCGGCGACTTCGATGCCGTCGTGCGTTACTCGGGCGGCAACAACGCCGGTCACACCATCGTCGTCAACGGCAAGAAGTACGGCCTGCACCAGGTGCCCTCCGGCATCATGTATTCCGACCACGTGTCGGTGATCGGTAACGGCTGCGTCGTCAACCCCAAGGTTGTCCTTGAGGAGATCGACATGTTCGAGGCCGACGGCATCACCACCAAGAACCTCAAGATTAGCGGCAACGCGCATGTCATCATGCCGTACCACATCGATTTGGATGGCGCCTTTGAGCAGAAGCTCGGCAAGAAGAACATCGGTACCACCAAGCGCGGCATCGGTCCGTGCTATCAGGACAAGATGGCTCGCATCGGCCTGCGCATGCAGGACATGCTGGACGAGGCGCTGTTCCGCGACAAGCTGGAGACCGCTCTCGCCCGCGTGAACCCCGAGCTCGAGCTCATCTACAACCTGCCCACCTACACCGTGGACCAGATTTGCGACGAGTACCTGCCGATGGCCGAGCGCCTGCGCCCCTACATCACCGAGACGAGCCTGCTGCTCAACAACATGATCGACGAGGGCAAGGACCTGCTGTTTGAGGGCGCCCAGGCGACGCTGCTCGACATCGACCACGGCACCTATCCGTACGTGACGTCTTCCAACTGCACCGCCGGCGGCGCCATCACCGGCTCCGGCGTCGGTATGAAGAATGTTGACCGCGTGCTGGGCGTCATGAAGGCCTATATCACCCGCGTCGGTTCGGGCCCCATGCCCACCGAGCTTTCCTATGAGTCCGAGGCCGGCCACACGCTGACCGAGGAGGGCTACGAGTACGGCGTGACCACCGGTCGCCGTCGTCGCTGCGGCTGGTTCGACGGCCCCATCGCCAACTACGCCTCGCGCGTCAACGGCCTCACCGATATCGCCATGACCAAGCTCGACGTGCTTTCGGCTTTCGACACCATCAAGGTGTGCGTGGCCTACGACGTCGATGGCGAGCGCTATACCAGCGTGCCCGAGCATCAGGTTCGCTTTGAGCACGCCAAGCCCATCTACGAGGAGCTTCCTGGCTGGAAGTGCGATATCACCGGCTGCCGCAGCTTTGAGGAGCTGCCGCAGGAGGCTCAGGACTACGTGGCGTTTATCGAGGATCTGGCACACACCCGCGTGACGTTCATTGGCGTTGGCGCTGGTCGCGAGCAGATCATCAACCGATTCTGGAAGTAATCGGGACTATTTGGTTATTGCGATATACCCCTTTGCAGCCCGGACGGGCGGCCGAGGGGTATATTTGCTTGCAAAGGGCTCGCGCGGAGCGGGCCGTTCATCCATAGAGGAGGCACCCTTGAAGGCGGACACTCAAACCATCGACATCCTGTTGTTGGGCAGCGGCGGCCGTGAGCATGCTTTGGCAGCTAAGCTCGCAGCATCACCGCGCGCCGGCAAGCTCTACATCGCGCCGGGTAACGGCGGCACCGCGAGCTGCGGCGAGAACGTTGTTCTCGACGACTGCGATCCTGCGGCCGTGGCGGCGTTTGCGCAGAGCCACGGATGCGGACTCGTGGTGATTGGCCCCGAGGCTCCGCTCGTGGCGGGCGTGGCCGACGCCGTGCGCGCGGCGGGTATTCCCTGCTTTGGCCCGGGTGCCGAGGGTGCCCAGATGGAGGGCTCCAAGCTGTTCTCCAAGCAGCTCATGGAGCGTGCCGGCATTCCGACGGCAGCCTATGGTTCGTTTACCGACGAGGCTTCGGCTCTCGCCTACGTGCGTGAGCAGGGCGCCCCGCTGGTCGTGAAGGCCGACGGCCTTGCCGCCGGCAAGGGCGTTATCGTGGCGACCGAACTTGAGCAGGCCGAGGAGGCCGTGCGCGAGTGCTTTGGCGGCACCTTTGGCGATGCCGGCAACACCGTGGTCATCGAGGAGATGCTGACCGGCCCCGAGTGCTCGCTGCTGGCCTTTACCGACGGCAAGACCGTGCGCCCCATGGCCACTTCGCAGGACCACAAGCGTGCGCTCGAGGGCGACAAGGGTCCCAACACCGGCGGCATGGGCGTCTACAGCCCGGTGCCCATCGTGACCGATGAGGAGCACGCCACCATGGTGAAGGTCATGGAGCAGACCGTGGCCGAGCTCGCTGCCGAGGGCATCGACTACCGCGGCTGCCTGTACGGCGGCTTTATGCTCACGCCTGCCGGCCCCAAGGTGCTGGAGTTCAATGCCCGCTTTGGCGACCCCGAGACGCAGGTCGTGCTGCCGCGCCTTAAGAACGACCTGGTCGAGGTCATGCTGGCTTGTGCCAACTGCGAGCTCGATCAGATTGAACTCGACTGGCGTGACGAGTGGGCCGTTGCCGTTGTCCTGACGAGTGCGGGCTACCCCGGCAGCTACGAGAAGGGCAAGGTCATCACCGGCATCGCCGACGCCGAGGCCATGGAGAACGTGACCGTGTACCATGCTGGCACCGCCGTGGTGGACGGTCAGCTCGTGACCAACGGCGGCCGTGTGCTTGCCGTGACCGCTCTGGGTGACACGTTCGAGAACGCTCGCAACCTTGCCTACGAGGCCTGCGAGAAGATTGATTTTGAGGGCAAGACCCTGCGTCA
>CAVKNR010000081.1:0-6187 GCA_963657575.1 Sodaliphilus sp. | reverse complement strand
TGGTGCCGTGCGTGGGCTGATACACCTTGGTGAGCAGGTTGAAGACCGTGGTCTTACCGGCACCGTTGGGGCCGATCAGACCGGCGATCTCGGTCTTGCCGATAGTCAGGCTAAAGTCGTCGACTGCCTTAAGGCCACCGAACTCAATGCCCAGGTGGATGCACTCGAGTGCCGGGCGCTGACCCAGGTCGCGGTCGGGAACGATGGCGCCAGAAGGATACGGGACCATCTTGCCCTTCTTGAACTCAAATTTACTGGGCATCGGCTGCCACCTCCTTCTTGGAAGCAAAGCGGTCCTTGACGCGACCGAAGAACGCCTTGAGCTGCGGGTTGTTGGTAAAAATCATGACCAGGATCAGCACGATGGCATAGATGAGCATGCGATAGTCCGAGAACTGACGAAGCAGCTCGGGAAGCACCGTGAGCAGCGCCGCCGCGATGACGGAGCCGCGCATATTGCCCAGACCGCCCAGGACCACAAACACCAGGATGAGGATGGACGTGTTGAAGTCGAACTTGGTGGCGGAGAGCTGCGAGAAGTTACCGCCGAAGAGGGCTCCGGCAGCACCGGCGAGGGCAGCGGAAACCACGAAGGCGATCATGCGGTACTGGGTGACGGAGATGCCTACGGACTCGGCTGCAATCTTGTTATCGCGCACGGCCATAATGGCACGGCCGGTACGGCTGCGAACCAGGTTGAGCACGATCACGAGTGCGACCATGACCAGGATGGCACCGGCGAGGAAGGTCGAGTACGTCGACACGCCCGAGGCGCCCTGGGCGCCCTTGATGATGGCGGTGCCGTCCTCGAGCAGGTGCAGGTCGTCGATCGTAGAGTTGCCCGTGATGTTAAAGATCACGTGCAGGCCGCGGGAGTCGACGCCCACAATGAGGCAGGTGACGATCTCTTTGATGATCTCGCCAAAAGCCAGGGTCACGATGGCCAGATAGTCGCCGCTCAGGCGCAGGACCGGGATACCAATCAAGAAGCCCAAGATGGCAGCGGCGATAGCGCCGACCACGATGCTGATGATCAGACGCATCGGGTCGGACGGAACGGCGCTCTCCAGCGCGACGGCGGTGACGATGCCCGTATAGGCGCCGACGCTCATAAAGCCCGCGTGGCCCAGCGACAAGTCGCCCGCGATGCCGACGACGAGGTTAAGGGAGATGGCCATGACGATATAGGCCGTGATGGGAACCAGCTGACCGGCGATCATGCGCGGAATCATGTGGTTAGACTGCATAAAAAACACGATGGCGAACGCCACAAGGCACATGGCGTACGTAACAAAGTCGTGACGCGTCTGCTTGTCTTTAAGAAACTTCATAACGCTCACCTACACCTTCTCGGGGACGTACTTGCCCAAGAGGCCGGCAGGCTTGACGAGCAGGACGATGATCAAAACACCAAAGACGATGGAGTTGGCAAGGCTCGTGGAAATGTAAGCCTGTGCCATCGCCTCGATGATGCCGATAAGAATGCCACCGACAAAGGCGCCGGGGATGGAGCCGATGCCACCGAAGACGGCGGCGTCGAAGGCCTTGATGCCAGGCATGGCACCCGTCGTGGGCTGCAGCACCGGCGAGTAGGAGCACAACAGCACGCCGGCGATGGCGGCAAGGGCAGAGCCGATGGCGAACGTCATCGAGATGGTGCGGTTGACGTTGATGCCCATGAGCTGAGCGGCGGCCTTGTCCTCGGACACGGCGCGCATGGCTTTGCCCATCTTGGTCTTACCTGTAAAGAACATCAGGCCGGCCATGATAACCAGGCAGGCGACGATGGTGACGAGCGAGACGGCGCTTACGTTGAACTTGGCCAAGAACTCCGGCACCTGGAAGGTGACGAGCGAAGTGAAGTTCTTGGGCGTGGCGCCCCACAGAAGCTGTGCGGCGTTCTGCAGGAAGTAAGACACGCCGATGGCCGTGATCAGAACGGCCAGAGGGCCTGCTTGGCGCAGCGGCTTATAGGCCAGACCCTCGATGAGAACACCGAGAACCGTGCAGACCACACAAGAGAGAACTACAGATGCCCAGCCCGGGAGGCCGAGATACGACGTGGCACAGAACGAGACATAGGCACCGACCATGATGACGTCGCCGTGAGCGAAGTTGAGCATCTTGGCGATACCGTAGACCATGGTGTAGCCCAACGCGATGATGGCGTAGACGCTGCCCATGGACAGGCCGTTGACCAGGTATTGGATAAAGACCGTCATGTTCCACATCCCCCTTTCGAATAGGTTTCCAGTTGATGTATGAAACAGGGACGTTACATCGTCCCTAGATACCAAGCAAGCAGGGAAGGCCAAAACCTCCCCTGCTTGGGATCAAAACCGCTCTATGTAAGGCGGCCTATTAGGCCTGTACGTACTTGCCGTCGGTAATGACGTACGCCGTCGGGTCCTTCTGGACCTGGCCCTTGTCGTTCCAGGAGAGCTTGCCAGTCAGACCGTCAACAGTAATGTTGCGCATAGCCTCGGGAAGCTTCTCGGCAACCTCGGTGGGGTCGGCGTCGACACCCAGGCCGGCCTCCTTGAGAGCCTCGACCACCGCATGCACGCCGTCGTAGGCGTCGGCGGCAAACTGGTCGGGGGTATCGCCGTACTTATCTTTGTAAGCGTTGACGAAGTCGGCGTTCTTCTCGTCGTCGGCGGAGAACGGGGTCATGAGCAGCAGGCCCTCGGCAAGAGAGGTGTCGAAGCCCTCAACGCCCAGGATGCCGTCCATGCCGTCGCAGCCCATCATCTTGACGTCGTAGCCCATGTCCTTGGCGTTCTTGAGCAGGACGGACGCCGGCGTGTAGTAGATCGGCGCAAAGATCATGGTGGCGCCTGCCTGCTTGGCCTTGGTCAGCTGGTTGGTAAAGCTCGTGGCGGAGTCGTCCTTAAAGGTCTCCTCGTCGACAATCTCGAGCTTGGACTTAGCGGCCTGGGCCTTAAAGGAATCTGCGATGCCCGAAGAATAGGCGTCGCCGGAGTTATAGAACAGCACGAACTTCTCGTCCGCATATTTCTCTGCCAGGAACTTGGCAGCGTTGACACCCTGGTTGGGGTCGGTAAAGCAAACCTGGAAGACGCAATCCTTGCCCTTGGTAACGTCCTCGGAAGACGCGGACGGGGTGATCATGAACGTCTCGGGGTCGTTACCGCACTCTGCGGCAACGGCGACCGACGCACCCGT
This sequence comes from Sodaliphilus sp., assembly GCA_963657575.1. Taxonomy (GTDB): domain Bacteria; phylum Actinomycetota; class Coriobacteriia; order Coriobacteriales; family Coriobacteriaceae; genus Collinsella. Next base: position 3,001 of record CAVKNR010000081.1, on the reverse strand, counting down.
GGTGGTCGGACCGACGAGGGCCTGCATGCCCCAGTCGAGCAGGGTGTTGAAGGCGTTGACGGCCTTCTCGCCATCGGCCTGGTCGTCCTCGGCCTTGCTGACAAGCGGCAGCTCCTTAGTCGAGAAATCCTTGCAGCCAAGCTCGACAGCCTGTGTAACGGACTTGCCGTAGGACGCGTTGGCGCCGGTCAGCGGGCCGATGGTGCCAATCTTAAACGAAGCGTCGCCCGACGCGGAACCGCTGTCGCCGCCGTTGGAGGAGCAGCCAGCTAGAATGGACATCGCCCCCAGACCTGCTGCGCTCGCGATAACGCTCCTGCGATTCATAACAGGGTTCAATGACTTACCGGTGAGGCTCGACATGCGGCTCTCCTCTCAAATCTCGTCGGGTTTCGGTTACCCGACAGGCCATCCTTCGCCGTGTTCGGCGTTCGCAAAATAGTAGACGCTTTAGTTGAGAAAAGTGGCGATTATTTCAACTTTTCTTTTGTTTTGCCAATTTATCCATAATTCTGCGTATTCCTGTCGGTTTATGCAGTTTAGCCACTTTATTGTGTGAAAGTAATGTTTCCGTTCTGTTACAGGCGTCCTTGCCCTGAATAAAACGGCCCGCCGGTCTCGATGTATATGCACTTAGGCGGCGATGTACTTGCCGTCCTGGATCACATAAGCCGTAGCGGGCTTTTCGACCTGGCCCTTGTCATTCCACGTCAGCTCGCCCGTCAGGCCCTCGATCTTGATCTTGCGCATGGCCTTGGCAAGGTCGCCGGCAATGTCGGCGCCGTCGGCCGTAATGTCGATGCCCGCTTTGTCGATGGCCTCGGCGATGGCGTGGACGCAATCGTAGGCGTCGGCGGCAAACTGGTTGGGCGTCTCGTCGTAGGCATCCTTATAGGCCTTGACGAAGTCGGCATTCTTCTCATCGTCAGCCGAAAACGGGGTCACGAGCAGTACGCCCTCGGCAAGAGAGGTATCGAAGCCTTCCACAGAGAGCAGGCCGTCCATGCCGTCGGTACCCATGAGGGTCATGTCGTAGCCCATGTCCTTGGCGTTCTTGAGCAGGACGGACGCCGGCGTGTAATAGATCGGGGCAAAGATAAGCGTGGCGCCGGCCTCCTTGGCCTTGGTGAGCTGGTTGGTAAAGCTCGTGGAAGAGTCGTCCTTAAAGGTCTCGGTATCGACGATGTCGAGCTTGGACGCCTTGGCCTGCTCGGCAAAAGCGTCGGCAACGCCCGAGCTATACGTATCGCCGGAGTTGTAGAACAAGGCGATCTTGGCATCCGCGTATTTCTCGGCCAAGAACTTCGCGGCGCTGGCGCCCATGGTCGGATCGGTGAAGCAAACCTGGAAAACTGTGGTCTTGTCCTTGGTGACGTCGAGCGACGAGGCCGAAGGCGTGACCATGAGCATATCGTCGGCGATCTCGCCCGAGACGGCGACGGCGGCACCGGTGGTAACGGGGCCGACGAGTGCCTGCATGCCCCAGTCGCACAGGGTATTGAAGGCGTTGATAGCCTTCTCGCCGTCGGCGACGTCATCCTCGGACTTAAGCGAGAGTTTGAGGTCCTTGGTCGAGAAATCCTTGGCGGCGAGCTTGGCACCCTTCTCGGCCGAAACGCCATAGGTTGCCGCGGCGCCGGTCAGAGGGCCGATGACACCGATCTTGAAGGTCTTGCCGTCATCGGCGGAGCCGCCATCCGAGCCACCCGATGAGCAACCAGCGAGTGCGGCGGCGGTGCCGAGCGCCGCGGCGCCGGCGAGAAAGTTCCTACGGCTGAGCGTGCTGTTGATGTTGAACATGGTGTCCCCTTTTTTCGCTGGCCGCGGTGCGGCCGTCTTGCGGTACGGGGCAAACCTTATGGCGCAAACGTTGACAGTTTGTTACGGAGTTTCGTTTGTAGCGAGCATGTTTCCAATGTTTCCGCAGCGTTTCGGGGGTGCCGTTTTGTGCGACTCCTGTTGCCTGGCGAGCACGCGCCCTCGGTTCACGCTAGAATGCACTCAACCTTTAAGCGGTTAATCCATCCATAAGATGCACGAAGGAGCTATCTATGAGCGAACCCCTGCGCACCGTGAACGTCGGTCTGATCGGTCTGGGAACCGTCGGCGGCGGCGTGGCCCGTCTGATCAAGAGCCACCACGATGAGTACCTGGCAGCCTACGGCATCGACCTTAAGCTGACCCGCGCCTGCGCGCTTGCTTGGGAGCAGGCCGAGGCAGCCGGTATTGAGCGTGAGGCCTTTACGAGCGACTGGCACGACGTCGTCACCGACCCCGCCGTCGACATCGTCGTCGAGCTGATCGGCGGCGAGCACCCCGCGACCGAGATCTTTACCACCGCCTTCGAGAACGGCAAGCACGTCGTCTCTGCCAACAAGGCCCTGCTGGGCCGTCATGTCGAGACGCTCGCCGAGAAGGCGCGCGCATGCGGCGTGCAAATTAAGTGCGAGGCCAGCTGCGGCGGCGGCATCCCCATCGTGAGCACGCTCGAGCACGACTTGGTGGGCAACAAGATCCTGACCATCGCCGGCATTCTCAACGGCACCACCAACTACATCCTGTCGCGCATGGACGCCGAGGGCGCCGATTACGCCGACGTGCTCGCCGACGCCCAGGCCAAGGGCTACGCCGAGGCCGACCCGTCCGCCGACGTCGACGGCTTCGACGCCGCCAGCAAGACGGCGATCCTCGCCTCCATCGGCTTTGGCACCCGCGTGACCACCGATGATGTGTACCAGCAGGGTATCCGTACCATCGGCGCCGAGGACATCGCCCAGGCCCGCGAGCTCGGCTACACCATTAAGCTGCTCGGCATCGCCCGCAACACCGACGCCGGCGTCGACGTTCGCGTGCACCCCACGCTGATCCCTGCCGATCACATGCTCGCCAAGGTCAACGGCGCCATGAACGCTGTCTACGTGGTAGGCGACGCCGTGGGCGAGACCATGTTCTACGGTGCCGGCGCAGGCTCCTTCCCCACCGCAAGCGCCGTCGTGGGCGA
>CAVKNR010000080.1:0-6191 GCA_963657575.1 Sodaliphilus sp. | reverse complement strand
TCTGTGCGCGTTTGCCCTGCTGGTCGCGATGCTGTTTAAGCATCGCGCGCTCCTTGCGCTCGGCCCTTTTGCCCTTGATGGCCGTGACCACAAAGTAGATGACCGCGGCGGCAACGATTGCGCCCACACACAGGCCAATCGAGCCCAACATTGCCGAAAATTCCATACCGCGTCACCTCTCTTTTAAACGGGACTTTCAAGATAGCACCTCGATCCCCGCCACCACAGCTCCTTCACGTTCGCCTGCCCTTCGGTCTAACGGATGGCGCGGCGGGGAAAAATCAACTCGTCAAACGATTTAGCATTCGCAATTCCGGCTGCATCGTGCCGGCCGTCGTCACACAGAATCGAGTCTCCATGGACACCCTCAACGACCTAAACGAGCGCGTCGACGCCTTTGTCGGCACCAGCTCCTTCGACACGCCTGCCGCGGCAAACGACCAAGCTCCCATCGATGTGCCCGCCGAGGTTCACGAGGACATCGTCGCCTCGGTCGATTTCTCCGAGGTCGAGCTCGCAGACGAGTTCACCGAGCCCCAGGTAGCCGTGACTCCCAACGGACTGCTCCCCATGGAGCCGCTGCCCATCGACGGGCGTTTGCGCAAGGCGGCCCTCCGCATGCCCGACGAGATCGAGGAGGCCAGCGGCTTTACGCTCTTCGGCCGTCGTATCAAATCGCTCATCTACACCACCGATGTCGCGGTTATCCGCAACTCCAACGCCGACGCCGTCTTTGCGGTCTACCCTTTCACGCCGCAGCCCGCCATTACGCAGGCACTGTTGACCGTCGCCGAGTGCCCGGTCTTTGTAGGCGTGGGCGGCGGAACTACGACCGGCAAGCGCTCCGTGCAGATGGCAGCCGTCTCCGAGATGCAGGGCGCGGCGGGCTGCGTGGTCAACTCCCCCGCCACTGCCGAGATGGTCGAGCACATCACCAACATCGCCGACATCCCCGTCATCGCCACGGTCGTACGTTGCGACGATGATGCGCATGCCAAAGTGCGCGCCGGAGCCAAGATTCTCAACATCGCCGCCGGCAAAAACACGCCCCAGGTCCTGCGTGAACTGCGCGAACACTATCCCAACCTGCCGCTCATCGCACCGGGCGGCAAGACGCCCGAGAGCATTCGCGAGACCATCGCCGCCGGCGCCAACGCCATCATCTGGACGCCGCCTTCGGCCCAGCAGCTACAGGCCGACATGATGCAGCGTTATCGCAAGATGAAGGAAGACGCCACACCTGTCATCTCGCGCGACGATGTGCCCATTATCGACCAGGTCGCCGCCGCCGAAGTCAGCCAGGTCGAGAACATGAATCCCGACGTGCCGATTCCCGACGAAGTCATCGAGCGCGTCGCTTCGATCCACGAGCGCGTCGAGGAGCATCGCGCCAATCGCGGCCTCAAGCCGTCACTGCACGGCTTTTTCTTCCGCGGAAAGAAACGCTAGCCGCAACAGCAAGGCCCGCCCCACAAACGTGAGACGGGCCGTTTTCGTTTGAGCAATCATGCAGCAACGTGATGGGGCAAATTAATCCACGCGCTTGTCGCCCATAAAGAAGAGCGCCACCGTACCAGGTCCGGTATGCGAGCCAATTAGAGTACCGATGTCATTGATCTCAATCTTGCCTTTAAGCTGCGGAACCTGTTCCTCAATCAGCGCCGCGACCGCCTCGGCATCCTCGCGGCACGCCGACTGCGACATGATGCACTTACCCGAATAATCTGCACCGTCCTGTACGTGTGCCATCATGGTCTTAGCCATCTCGGAAATCGCGCGCTTCTTAGTGCGAATCTTCTCACGTGGCGACAGCTTACCTTCGCAATCGACCGTCATAAGCGGGCAAATCTTAAGCGCCGTGCCGATGATCGCGCTCGCGGCCGAAATGCGACCGCCGCGCAGGTAGCTCGACAGATCGGTCGAGAAGAACCAGTGGTGCAGGTTGAGCTTGTGCTCCTCGATCCAGGCAGCCGTCTCGTCGAGTGAAGCCCCACTATCGCGCACATCGGCGGCATATTCCAACAACAGGCCAAAGCCCGAAGACGCCGCCAGCGAATCGATGACGCGCACCTTGCCGCCCTCGGGATAGCGATCCGCAAGCATCTGCGCCGCGACGCAGGCCGATCCATACGTGCCCGAAATACCCGACGACAACGTCAGGTGCAGCACGTCTTTACCCTCGGCAACAAACGGCTCCCAAAACTCCTCGTACTCACCCACGCTCACCTGAGACGTCTTGGGCATGGCGCCCGCGGCAATCTGGGCAAAAAACTCGTCCGGCGTAATCGACTGATACAGATCGTCCGTATAGACAACATCGTCGATCTCGTAATGAAAACACACGACAGGGATATTGCGCGACGCAAAGAACTCACGGGTTCGATCGGCGGCGGATTCACAGGTCAGGACAAAATCACTCATATGAGGCTCCTTACTCATTGCTGCGCAAATTATCGCACAGTGAGCCTACATGCGGTACATATGTCCACTATTTACCAAATCGAACCAAAAATAGTGAACATCTTTACCACCATCGTCTCCACCGACCCGACGCATAAATATCTGAGAAAACACCCTCTGTCGTCTCCACCCGACCAACACATCTACCTTTACTAAATCGATTTACCAAACCGTTCAGCCGACAATTCAGCCGCTGGCGCAAAATCGAAACAAAAGCGGCGCATACTGGTAAACGTTTGACGCTGTTTATCAGTTTTACCAGCCCCATCGGAAGGTGTTTCATGGTCGCATTCGATCGCAACCCGCAAGACTTCAAGTATCTGCGCCTGCTGTCGAGACAGTTCCCCACCGAACAATCCGCATTTACCGAAATTATCAACCTCTCGGCCATCCTCAACCTACCCAAGGGCACCGAGCATTTTATGAGCGACGTGCATGGTGAGTACGAAGCCTTTATGCACATCCTCAACAACTGCTCGGGCGTCGTGCGCGAACATGTCGACGAGATCTTTGGCGACACGCTCTCCTTTGACGAAAAGGGCGAGCTGTGTACGCTCATCTACTACCCGCGCGAGAAGATCGACCTGGTCCGCAGCCGGCGCGAGGACTCGCCAACCTGGTACAAGACGATGCTTGACCAGCTCATCATGGTCGCTCGCTCACTTTCAAGCCGCTACACGCGCTCCAAGGTGCGTAAGGCCATCCCGCGCGACTACGCCTACATCATCGACGAGTTGTTGCACACGCACCCGGACGAGAACAACTATCGCGTGCGCTATCACGAGCGCATCGTGGAGTCCATCCTAGAGACCGCCAGCGCCGACGACTTTATCGAGTCGCTCGCCTCGCTCATCAAGCGCCTGGCCGTCGACCACTTGCACCTGGTGGGCGACATCTTCGACCGCGGCGGCGGCGCGGCCAAAATTATGGACCGTCTGCTCACCTACCATTCACTCGACATCCAGTGGGGCAACCACGACCTGCTGTGGATGGGCGCTGCGGCCGGTGAGCCCGCCTGCATCGCCACGGTATTGCGCAACAACCTACGCTACGACAACTACGAGATCCTCGAGAACGACTACGGCATCTCGCTGCGTGAGCTTGTTGCCTTTGCCGATGCCACCTACACCGCCGGCGAGTCCATCACCCCGCTGATCAAGGCCATCAACGTGCTGCTCTTTAAGCTCGAGGGCCAGATTATCCAGCGCCACCCCGAGTTCGATATGACCGACCGCCTGTTACTCGACAAGATCGACCACGACACCGGCACGGTCACGCTCGCCGACGGCAGCGTGTGGCCGCTCACGACCAACGACTTCCCCACCGTCGACCCGGCGGACCCCTACACGCTCACGTCTCAGGAGCAGCACATCATCGACAAGCTCGTGTCCGAGTTTGTAACCGCCGATCACCTGCATCGCCATATCGATTTCCTCTACACCCACGGCTCGATGTACAAGGTCGCCAACGGCAACCTGCTCTTCCACGGCTGCGTTCCGCTCAACGAAGACGGCACCTTTAGCAGCATGAACTGCCTGGGCACCTGGCACGCTGGCCGCGATTATCTCGATTTTTGCGACCACATCGCCCGCCGCGCGTGGCGCGTGGGCGACCGCGATGCCCTCGACTGGATGTGGTACCTGTGGATTGGCTTCAATTCACCCGCCAGCGGACGCCTGGTGCGTACCTTTGAGCGCGCCTATATCGCCGATAAGAGCACCTGGGTCGAGCCGATGGATCCGTACTTTACGCTTACCAAGTCGCCCTCGGTCTGCGATGACATCATGCGCGAGTTTGGCGTCGCGCCCATGGCATGCTCGCCGACCGGCCACATCATCAACGGCCACACGCCCGTTAAAACCACCAAGGGCGAGCAGCCCATCCGCGCCGAGGGCAAGCTGCTGGTCATCGATGGCGGCTTCTGCCGCGCTTACCATCCCAAGACGGGCATCGCCGGCTATACGCTCATCTCGAGCTCGCGCGGCTGCCGCCTCAAGTCGCACCGGGCCTTTACGACGGTTGCCGAGGCACTCACGCGCAACGTGGACATCGAAAGCGAGACCAACCGTTTTGACCAAGCAGACCGTCGCCGCATGGTGAGCGACACCGATACTGGCGCCAAGATTCGCAGCCAGATCCAGGATCTGCGCCAGCTGCTCGATGCATATAGAAACGGTGCTATCGAAGAGCGCGTCTAGCCCCACCCGCGGGGATTGGCTAAACTTGCTGAGTTTGTCATCCCCACGGCGTCCCCGCGCCACCCTAAGGCAGGTACCATGCAAAAGCTCCTTGCGCAGATCATGAAATTTGGCGTCGTCGGTGTCATTGCCACGGTTATCGACTTTGGCATTATGAATCTGCTCCACTACGGTCTGGGCCTCAACATCCTAATCGCCAACACCAGCGGCTTTATCATCTCACTCATCTTTAACTACCTCGCAAGCATGAAGTACGTGTTTGCGCACAAGGAAGGCATGAGCCGCCGCCGCGAGTTCATCATCTTTGTCGTGCTGTCCGTGATCGGTTTGGTGCTCAACGACGGCATCGTGCTGGCGCTCAACGCCGGCCTGGGACTCGAGGCCAATATCGCCAAGATCTGCGCCACCGCGCTTGTCATGGTCTACAACTTTGTGACCCGAAAAATCTTCCTGGAGGGCGACGAGACCAAGTAGCTCGAAACCCCTGCAGCATTACGGCGCCCACGGACGACGTGCACTCAGCGCAGTATCGTCCGTGGGTGCCGCTCGTTTACGGGCAAATTTTCAACGTTTGCGGATTAGCTCTTGAAAATTTGGCGAGTTCATATAGTTCTTGGCAAAGACCTTACGTTTCCCTTGTAAAAGCTCTAAAGTATCCTCTGCTCGATTCATCAACGCATTGGATGTGATTACGTGCGCAAGGCGCTGGCACAACCTCATACCAAGCAGTTCCTCAAGTTTGCTGTCGTGGGTCTTATCTCCTTTGGCATCGACTGGGGCATGCTCATTGCGCTCGTCGAGCTGTTCCACCTCGACTTTTTGATGAGCACCACGGTTTCGTTTATCACGTCCGTCGTGGTCAACTACTGGCTCAGCATGAAGTACGTGTTCGACCACCGCGAAGGCATGAGCCGCAAGCGCGAGTTCACGATCTTCACCATCCTGTCGGTGATCGGCCTGGGCCTCAACGACCTGTATATGTTTGTGGGCGTCACGTTTTTGAGCATCGGCTACCAAGCCATGAAGGCCATCGCCACGTTCCTTGTCACCTGGTACAACTACTTCAGCCGTCGCTTCTTCCTCGAGGGCGCACGGTCGTAGTCGATTCACTATTTGCTTGAATGTATAACCGGTTGGAATTCCCGTTCCAACCGGTTTTTTGTTTGCAGAGAGACCCGGCGACCCAGTCCCATTCGCATGAAAAACGGGCGGTCCGGATGTTGGCCCGAACCGCCCGTCTGGCGCGTTATGTCGAGGCCTCTAGCCCGTTACGTAATACCAAACGACGTTGTCGTCATTGGAGAGAACGTAGTTACTGCAGGCCGTCATGGGCGTTGTGCCGTTGACGGAGTACATCCAGCCGCTCGTGCCGCCGTACTGTTTCTCGGCCAAACCACCAATCGCGGAAACATACGTGCCGTACGACGAGCCGTGTGCGTTGACAGAAAGGCCTAGCGCGCACAGGGCATCGTAAACGGTAGCGCCTTCGTTAAAGGTAAAGGTGCCACCAGAGGACACAGGATTGCCCACAGC
>CAVKNR010000079.1:0-6264 GCA_963657575.1 Sodaliphilus sp. | reverse complement strand
CCCATGCCGTCGCATACGCAAAAGAGCGGCGACTGCACCAGGTAGGAATCCTCATTGTGCGGGCGCACACAGCCAACGTCGGAGCGGGCGCCCCACATGAGTTGCGTGGTGGTGCCGGCATCATAGGTCGAGTCGGTCTCGATGCGCTCCTCGGTCAGGGGCTCAAAGCTCATGGTCGAGCCGGGGTCTTTGAGCTTGGCCTCAACGGCGGCAACGTCGATCTCGGCTGTGTCACCGGGAGAGACGGTGTCGGTCTCGGCGTTTGATTCGGAATTGTCGGTGTCCGGGGAGTCGGGCTCCTCGGACACGCGGGCGGTCGACTCGTCGTCTTGCGGGCTGACGTCTATAGGCTCGGGCGCCGGCGTAGACGCGGGCGCAACCTCGGATGCCGGGGCTATGGGAAACGCCGGCGCGGCGGGCTCGGGTGCCGCAAACACCGCAGCGCTCTCGTTGATTGCCGCGGCGACGGGCTCTGCAAAGTGAGCCGGCACCGGGGTTGCTTCGGGCGCTGTGGGCTGTTCCGCAGCATGTGCGCCGATGGGCGCCGCTACGGCATCCTCTTCGTCCTCGTTATCGGCGAGATCCGAAATATCATGCGTTACATGCGAAAGAGGCAGGGAGAACACAGTGTCCTCGGGTTCCACGGGTGCGGAGCCCGCCGGAGCGGCGTGGGCCGGCGCAGCTGTGGCGGCAGCCGGTGCCTCGGTCATAGTTGCGGACTTGTTCTCCTCGTCGATCATCGACGGTTCACCTTCATGACCACATCGCCAATCTGGACTTCGTCGCCCTCGCGCAGCGTCGCGGGCTCCACGAGCTGGCGGCCGTTGACGAGCGTGCCGTTAAGCGAGTTGAGGTCCTCGATGATGAGCGCCGGGCCCTGCAGCGAAAAGCGCGCATGCGAGGCCGAGACGAACGGTTCATTGATGCAGATGTCCGAAGATGGCGAGCGACCGACGATGACGGGGCCGAGCATGTCTACGTGGATGCCGCGGATACCGCGCGGACCCTTGTCCACATCAATCGTCCAGATAGCCGAGTCGCGGCGCTGCCCGCGCACAAGTCCCACGCCGGTCTTCATGACGGCGAACAGGAAGATATAGAGCAGGGCGACCAGGACGATGCGGCCTGCAAAAAGGACGATATCGATGTTCATAAGCGACTATCCCCTAAATTCAAAGGTGCTCAGGCCAAACGTCAGCAGATCGCCGTTGCGCAGCGGGCAGCGCGTAATGCGGCGGTTGTTGACGAGCGTGCCGTTGGTGGAATTGAGGTCCTCGATCGACCAATCCGAGCCCGTAAAGGTGAGCTGGGCGTGGCGGCGCGACACGTTGGGGTCGCGCAGGGCAATGTCGGAAACTGAGCGCTCGCGACCGATGGTCACCTGTGCGGAGGTGATGCTATGGCTCTCGCCGCTCACGACGTCGACGAGCTGGGCGAGCGGGCGCTGCGGGGCGCGAGTGCTCGCCATGTTGGAGGCGATACCGGCTGCGGCGCCTAGGCCCACGGCGGCACCGGTCGCGGCGGCTCCGCCCATGCCGGCAAGCGCGTCGCGCGAGACGGTCTGCGGCACCGGGATAGGAGCGGCGGGGTCGGGGACGCTAGGCGCGAAGGGGTCTGCCACGGCAAGCGGATCGGGAGCGGCGGCGCGAGGCGTCGGCTGCTGCTGGGGCATGGCGGCGGGGCGCTGCTGCTGCGGGGCAGCAAACTGCTGCTGGCCGGCGCGCGGGGCGCTGGCGGCACGGCTTGCCGCGGAGTTGTTCTGGCCCAGGCCGTTTTGATAGGCGCGCTCTTCTTCGTACAGGCGGCCGAGCGTGGGGGCATCGACGTTCTCGGCAAAGACCGAGAACTTGCCGGCGCGCAGCTGCGGATCGATCATAAAGCGCACGAGGGGCTCGCCGACAAAGACATAGCGGCGCTTTTCGGCCTGCGCCTTCACAAACTCGCGGACCTCGCGCGAAAGCTCGGGGTAGAACGGGGCGAGCATGGGATCGTCGTCGGCGGCGATAAGGATGGTATAGAGTGCCGGCGCCGTGTTGACGCCGTTAATCACCAGAGTCTGATCCTCCATGTCGCGAGCGGCCTGCTTAGCAAGCTTCTTAAAGGAGAACGGGGCACGGGTGGCACCGAAGATGCCGGCCACGTGGTCCTCGAAGATGTTCAGGAAGTTCACGAAAGATCACTCTCCGTATAGGTTCTTTGGTATCCGAGCAAATATAGGCATATCCCAACGATTATAGAGGATAGGGTTCCCGCAACCGCCGCCTTGGCGACGACCGCGGCTGCAAGGCTGGCAATTTCCATATGGTGTGCAAGACAGGACGCCGCTGCGCAGCCGATGCCGGTGACAGCGATGGCGGCGATTGCGGCAAGGTTTGAGCCCTGGTCGGCACGCTTGGCATGGGCATTGAGCAGCGCGGATGATGCTGCGGCAGTTGCCGCGGCCAGCACAAAGGCAGTCCAAAGGAGCGGATCTCCCAGCGCTGCGGCAACGTTACCGAGCCCCAGCACGCCTCCGGCTGAAAGCGCGACCGTGGCCAGACGGGCAAAAAGCGCGCCCATGCCCGTTGCCGCGGCGGCGCTTGCCGGGCCGAGCCAAAATGACGCGACACCGGCGGCGACCCCAGCTGCCAGGAAGGTATTGCCGGTCAGACAGCCAAGCGCGAGCGCACAGGTGAGCGCGGCGCTCGCGGCAGCCTCGGTACGGCCCCAGGCGATCCACCAACCGGACATGGCAGCGGCAAAGATCACCGCGACCGGCAACATCGACAGGATGCCCTGCGCCTGCATGGTGGCGTTGGCCATGAGCACCAAAAAGCCCACAGCCGAGATGGCCGAGCCAATCTGGGGGGCCAGGCCAGCCGCCGCTCCGATTGCGATAGCCGCAATGACCAGGCCGGGAAGCGCCGCGACCCCGGCCGTTTGCATCAGCAAAAAGCTAAAGGTGCCGCACGCTGGCGCCGAGATAGCGCGCATGGTGTAGTCGCGCGCATGGCTCCAGCGCGTGCCCGCCCAGCCGAGTGCGGGGTCGATCTCGATGGCGTCGTCCTCGTAGTGCGACGGCTCGATATCGTCGAGCTCCTGCTCGTCATCCGAAAGCTCGCCAACCATTTGTTCCAGGCTGCGACGGCCCTCGCGTACGCTGCCCAGACCGGCAAGGAGCTGGTCGCAAAATGCCTCGATGCTGTTGGGGCGGTCCTGCGGCATGGGGGAGAGCGCGCTCATGAGCGCGGCCTCGGCTCCCGGGGGAAAGTGTGGTATCAGCTCGCTGGGATAGGTGGCGCCGCCGATGATGCGGTCGAGCGAGTCGGCGGGCGTGGCCGCCATAAAGGGAGCGCTGCCGCACAGGCCCTCGTAGATCACACAGGCGAGGGCAAAGACATCGGCGCGTTCGTCGACCGTGCCGGTCTCGATATCGAGCTGCTCGGGCGGCATGTAGCCGATGGTGCCGCCGCGTGAGCCGCCAAAGCCACCGGCAGACGACAGTCGCGCCATGCCAAAGTCGGTGAGCTTTACATTGCCCGAGTGGTCGATGAGCACGTTGGCGGGCTTAATGTCCAGGTGGAGTACGCCATTGCTATGGGCGAAGGTGAGCGCCTGGCCCAGGGCATCGGCAATGGCTGCGGCCTCGTCAAAGGTAAGTGAGTGGCCGTCCACGCGGTGCAAAAACTCGGCAAGCGACATGCCATCGACATACTCCATGACTAGGTAGGCATAGGCTGTGTCGTGCGTAAAGTCGATGACCTGCACGATATTGGGATGTTGAAGCATGGCGGCGGTGTGCGCCTCGCGCAGGACATCCATGATGTCGCTGGCGGGCATGCCGGCACCGTTGATAAGGGGGATGCGCTTAATGGCGACGCGGCGGCGCAGGTGCGTGTCGCGGCAGATCTCGATGGAGCCAAAACCGCCGGTCGCAAGTGTCTCGAGCGGCTGGTACCGCTTGAGCAGCTCGCGAGAGCTGGTGCCCTCCAAAGGAACGTCCGGCGAGAACCGGGCGGTATGTTGCGAGAAAAGCGGCATGGCCAACCCTCGTGCGTTTAAAGTTCGTTTGCGAGCGGCGGGCGCGGAGCCGAGCCGTTCGCGGTGGCATAGATGCTGCTAGTGTAGCACGCTCGGGTGCATGGGGAGGATGGCGGGATGCGAGGCTGCCTGCCTGGCTTGGCCTTAGCGCTTTTTCTTGTTCTTCTTCTGCTTGCGCTTGGTCTCCTGGGCCTTGTCGCCCTGCTTGGCCTCGGCGGCGGCCTTCTCGGCCTTCATTTTCTTCTTCTTGGTCTCGATGCGGAGTTTTTTGTTGATGCGCGCCTTAAGGAAGGAGCCGAACTGCTCGGCATCGCCACGGACGAAGGTGTCCTTGGGGATCGTCACGCCCTGGTCGGCGAACATGGCCACAAAGATGCGCTCGCCGTCGAGTACGTGGTCGAGCTTGTCAAACGGGAAGAACTGCGACTTGCCGCTCTTGCCCCAAACCATCAGGCCGTCCTCGTTGGCGGCGACGCGGCGATAGCGGCCACCCATGGACTCGTCGGCCTCGACGGCGTCGATAAAGTCGCGGGCGAGGGTGTGGTGCAGGTTTTTGCTCCACCAGGCCAAAAAGGCGCCGAATACGATCAGCACGACGCCAAACTTGATCCAGTTGCCGCCGGCCACCAGCATACCGATGCCGATGAGCGCGGCAATTGCCGCGGCGACATACAGCGAGCCGCGACGCCTGGGCGAGGCGACCAGGCGGGCGAAGTCGGTGACCAGGTCGTTTTCGTACTGGTACTCGTTGAGGTACAGGATGCCGTCGTCGGCTGCGGCCTGCTCCTCGAGCGCGACCTCAACCTGGTCGGCTGCTTCGGAGGGGACGAGGTTGCTCTCTGCGTCTGCCATGCTCTTTGGACTCCTATCGCGGCGGGCTCGCCGTACGGGTATTATGGAATGCAGTATGCCGTGCGACCGCATGGCCGCCGCGGCAACAAGACTCAGTATACCCGGGGGAGCACCCATGGAATCGTTGTACCGAAAGTATCGCCCGCTCACCTTCGACTCCGTGGTGGGCCAGCAACATATCGTCTCGACGCTCGAGCACGCCATCACCGAGGGGCGCCTGTCCCACGCCTACCTGTTCTGCGGACCGCGCGGCACGGGCAAGACCACCATGGCACGCATTCTGGCCAAGGCGCTGCTGTGCCGCAATGCCGAGGCGGCGCGCGCCGAGGGTGCAAGCGGCTGCATGCCCGACGGTACTTGCGAGGAGTGCGAGCTCATCGCCGAGGGCAACCACCCGGATGTCTACGAGCTCGATGCCGCAAGCCGTACCGGCGTGGACAACGTGCGCGAGGAGATCATCAACTCCGTCAACTTTGCCCCAGTGCGCGGCAAGTACAAGATCTATATCATCGACGAGGTCCACATGCTCACGACGGCGGCGTTCAACGCGCTGCTCAAGACGCTTGAGGAGCCGCCGGCACACGTGATCTTTGTGCTGTGCACCACCGACCCGCAAAAGATTCTGGAGACCATCCTCTCGCGCTGCCAGCGTTTCGATTTCCATCGCATCGGCAACGAGGATATCGAGCATCGCCTGGCATACGTGTGCGAGCAGGAGGGCTTCGATTACGACGACGAGGCACTCGCCATTGTGGCGCGCCATGCCAAGGGCGGTATGCGCGACGCGCTTTCCACGCTGGAGCAGCTGAGCGTCTTTGGCAACGGTTCTGTGCATGCGGACGACGCCCGCTCGCTTTTAGGCGAGGTTTCGGACCAGATTCTGGGCGAGTTTTCCCGCGCCATTGCCGATCGCGATGTTGCCGAGCTGTATGGGCTTATTCGCGCGCAGGTCGAGGAAGGTAACGATCTGCTGGAGCTGACGCGCGACCTGGTGGCGCACGTGCGCGACGTGTATGTTGCCTGCGTTGCCGGTGCCCGTGCCGAGTTGTTTGAGGGCGGCTCCGAGCAGGCCGAGGCGCTTGCTGCCGAGGCCGCTGCCTTTGGCGAGCATCCTGCCGACCGCCTGGCTCGTGTGCTGACAGTGCTCGACGATGCCGCACTGGAGATGAGGGGCGCGAGCGACGTGCGCCTGGTGCTCGAGATTGCCTGCACGCGTCTGGCGCGTCCCGAGGCTGATTTAACGATTGAGGCATTGGCCGAGCGCGTGGCACGCCTGGAGGCCATGGTTGCCAACGCCGCCGTGCCGGCGAGCGTGGCTGCTGCTCAGGCCGCCGCGCCTGCAGCATCCGTACCCGCTGCTGCCCAACAGCCGACGCTCATTTCGGGCGCCCG
>CAVKNR010000078.1:0-6300 GCA_963657575.1 Sodaliphilus sp. | reverse complement strand
CAGGAGGGCAAGCAGCGCAAACAAGATCGGGAAGGAGCAAACTTTCTTATTCACGGCGCTTACCTCCCTTCGCATTCGCCTTGCGACGAATGTGCATCCAGGCCGCAGCAGCACAAAGCACCGCCGCGCCGGCAAGGTACGTCAGAGTGACGCCCGACATACCAGAAAGGGGCAAAGAGGTGGAGTAGGTGTTGGTGAAGGTGGGGGTAGTGTCGGGAAACTCGTGGTCCTTATTATCGGTGTCTATCCACGTACCGCCGGGGTCAACGGTTCCCTTCCTGTAGGTCACCGCACAGTCGATGTGTCCTTCGGCATTATCCGTTGCCGTAACCGTGAACTTGTAGACCGACTGATCAAACTTGTAATGCGGATAGGTCAAGTGTTCGTCCTTCTCGCGCACATAGTACGTGAAGGTCTTGGAGGCGCCACGGCCAGTAGAGTCGGTCTTGAGCTTGTCGAGTTGATCGAGTTTGTACTCAATCTCGTCGAAGCTCCGGGGCTGAGACTTCTTGCCGTCGGCAGTGGTGGTAATCACGCCGTCGGGGTCGGTCATAACCGTCTTGGGACTATCGAAGTTCTCGTTATCCGCAAACTCGAGCGTGAACTCCTTCATCTCGCCACCCTTAACGACCTTGGTCGCCTTAGGGATCCAAACGCCAGTCGAGTCGTACGCGGTACATACGTTAGTGAAAGTCGGCGAACCGTCCTCACAGATAATTTGATAATAGCCGTCGACATTCTTCGCGACACTCCACGTTTTTTTGTTAACCCACTTCCCAGACTTATCGAGTTCGTACTTGGTCCCGTTGACGTCTGTAATCGTATAGTTATGGATGAGAAGTTCCTTCTCTTCGTTCGGATTATTTTTACTCGGAACAGTCATGAGCTTGGTCGGCTTATCCTGGGTCCGTACCACAATCTCATACACACTGGAGTCGCACGTGATGTCAGGATCATCGCCGGCATCTTCGACCAAGTAGTATGTGATTTCGTTACCCGTGCCACCCGTTGCGAACTGTTCACCAAGGTCAAACGTGATATTGCCGCTTGCATCATTTTTTTCTGTTCCAACCTCGGTGCAAACGTTGCGATTGAATGTCGTGCCAGCCAAAGGGTTGTCTGAATTCTTGCGATACACCGTAAAGGAGAACTCCTCTTTTTTGAGGTCGCGGCCTTCCAGCTTCTTGGTCGCCTTGAGCTTAAGGCTCGGATAGACATACGTGTCCTCAGGCGCGCCCATGTACAGGTCGCCGTTCGACATGATGCCGCCGCCATGGTCCCAGGAATAGTTGCCGGTGATGAACGTTGTCGCAACTTTTTGCGCATTGATCGCGGCTTCGTCTTGAGCTGTAACACCCGAGCTCAGGCCGATGCTTTTATATACCTGCACGCCACCGTTAGCGGGGATAGTAATGGCTTGCGTAAGCTCTTTACTTCCCTTGTATTTGGCGTCACCGCCGCCAAGCATTTTGCCAATCACCGCCGCGATCGGGGTCTTATGATCCTCCGCCGCAAGGAAGAAGTCCGCGTGGCCGTTTTCGCGAAACTCTTTGGCATTGTAGGCGTCAGCATCCTGGTTCTTTTTGTGCTCAAGGCCTTCGTAGCCACCAGCGGATAGGTGAGGGGTGCCTTCGTTACCGCTATTCTCTTCAGAATTATAATCAGCTTTTGCGTCCTGCTGATCTTTGGCAGACGAATTGCCAAAGATTGCCGTGCCCTCAGTGTTCGTTACCAGCGTCTTGCCCGTAGGGCAGACTGCAACGCCGCCGCCGTAGCCGCCAGCTTTATTGGCGCTAATGTACGAGTTATATATGAATAGCCTACCAGCAGTATATTCCTCGCCTTGGTTTGAGTTTCCCTGAACAAAGATGCCACCGCCACCCCAGTCAAAGCGAGACATGCAGTGGTTATTAGTGATGTAGACTGGGCTATCGTTTGACGATCCATTTATCATCGCGTCAACCATCTGGCCCACTCGGATGCCGGCACCTTCAGATCGGTAGCTCACGTTAGAGGCAATAATTCCTCCCGTGATATTCAGCCACGCCATTCCTGAACGAGAAGGCTCCTTATTTCGATCCACATCGGTAACGTAAACGCCGCCGCCAGCTTCTTGGGAGTAGTTGCCAGTAATCTGGCCACCGGAAATGGTGACATGGGTGCCGTTCTTGGCAGCAAGCCCAGCACCGCCATGGTCACCGTATCCATCCTGGTTGCAGAAGTTGGCATATTTATTGTTGGTGATGAAACCACCAGAAACAGCAATACTACCGCCCACGACCATGACGCCACCGCCGAATCCGGAAGTGTTCTCTAGCGTTCTATTGCCGGAGATTGTGCCGCCGGTCACCTTAACCGTGGAGCCTTCAGCATACACACCGCCGCCACTCGGAGCACTATTGCCAGCAATTACGCCATTGGAGATGCTAAGGCTTGAGTTATAGCGCACTTCGATTCCACCGCCCGCGCCCGAGCCAGAAGCGCCGCATATATAGCCGCCACGCATGTTGACGGAAGAGCCGTTTTCGGCATAAACCAAACTGCTGACACTGCTCTGTTGCTGCTGCGTGGCACTGCTCTGTTGCTGTTGCGTGGCACTGCTCTGTTGCTGTTGCGTAATCACGCCACTCTCGAGGTTGAACGTACCGCCCTTGCCGTTAGTTGCGTAGAGATTAATGAGCTTCAGGTTGGCATTGCCGCCGCAAGCCACAATGGCACCCTTGATACCAGCCTCATACGCTTTAAGAGTTTCGTTTGTACCGGTTCCGCTTGCGACCGATTCGGTTACGTAATAGGTAAGCTTGGTCGGGATGTTAGAATCGCCGTATTCCATTGAAGCGAGATTGCTCCATTTGTTTTCTTGATTAGCCGAGATCTCTGTCGCGGCAGCTTGCTGGCTGTCCTTGACGGTCAGCGTCGCGCCGCCGGTGATATTGAACAGAGGCTGATTTGAACTCGTATGCTTAATCTTATGGCCATTTAGATCCAGCGTGATTTTGCTGCCGTCCTTGCTAAGCGTGATTATCTCGCCGGTCTCGACATCATTCATAAGCTTGAAGCTAGCAACACCGCTTGCATTCGCCAACTTGGTTTTTAATTCGTCAACGTTTTTTATCTCGTCGGGCGCCGCTTCGGTTTGCTCGCCTTCCGTGGCCGCCATCACAGCGTTGCCATCTGCCGGCTCGTTATCTTCGACCTGCAGCTTACCCTCAGGTTGATCCCCAGACTGACCCTGCTCAACACCATTTGAGGGGTCGGCTTCGCCACCCTCTGCGTCGTCACTATTCTGGTTTTCGGTATCCCCGTTGTTGGTGTTGTCTACATCAGTAGACTCACTTGAGGAACCCCCCCCCATCACAGTTTCCTCAGTAGAAACTGTCTGGGCATCGTTGGCAATGGCCTGCGAGATCGGAGGCATGACGAGCGACAGTACCAGGCTCAAAACGGAGGCTCCGCACAAAACGCCTGCCAGTACACGGCGCGTCGCTTTTTTACTCTGCTTAGTTTTTTCTGAATTCGCTTTCATCGATGTCTCCTCCCCAAGAGACCGCGATCTTGCTCTTTCACTATCAAACGTATCTGCGCAACCTGTGATTGTGCACGCTTAGTAATGCATATTGTAACGATTGTTTGAACATCTAAGCAAAAAAAACCGCTAGTTTTGTAGCGAATTCTCAATTCTCTTGACATTTGCTCGGATTTACCTTCGTTTATTCGCTATGAAATATCTATTTCTACTGGTAATTAAGCTAGTTATCAGTTTTTTAATAGCATTTTATTTATTTGCACAACATTTTGCTCAAGAGCAAACATCCTGTGAACGGTCGAAAATCGACCGTGAACGGTAGGTCATTAACCGGGAGGAATAGACTACCAAATTGATGGGAATATCTTTAACCCATCGGTAGTTAGAAGCGTAATGTTCAGACAACCATGTTTGAATTTTCGCGCAGATTTTAGGCATCAATTCGCCCAAATCGCCTGAGGCCACCGCAAAAGAGCCTGCCCCCTTTTGCGGTGGTTCTCCCCCCAGCGCTACAGCAGATGTTCCTCGATAAAGATCGCGATGCCGTCTTTGTCGTTACTCGCGGTTACAAAATCGGCGGCGGCACGGGTGGCATCGCTGCCGTTTGCCATAGCCACGCCCACGCCGGCGTCAGCCACCATGCAGGTGTCGTTATCGGCATCGCCAAACACGCAGATGTCCTGGAGCTCAATGTCGTTGAGCTCCGCCACGCGCACAAGGCCGCGCGTCTTGGACACGCGCGGATCCATGAACTCGTAGAGGCGCTGCGTGGTTTGCAGAGCCGCCGCCTTAACGGTGTCGTCGGCAAACGTCGACGCGCGCTCAATCACCCGCGGCATTACCTCGGGCGCCATGGTAAACATCACCTTGGGCTGCGGCTCGCGCAAAAACTCGGCAAAATCGACCACCTGGTAGGGCACGCCATCGACGCGCGACAGGTGCTCGACGCACGCGTTGCTCTCGGGCACGTAGAACACGCCGTCTCGGGGGCAGACGGGCGTTGCCGGAAGGTCCGCCATGTGCTTGCAGATGCGCGCGATGGTCTCGCCCGGCAGCGGATAGCTCAGCTCGTTGATGTCGTGCGCGCGGTCGATGACCTCGGCACCACCGCAGCCCACCATCACGTCCACCAGGCCTTCGATGCCCCAGAGCTCGTACATGGCCTCGGTCGCGTGGGCGTCGCGCCCGGTGCACAGGCCAAAGAGCACGCCGCGCTCGCGCAGGGAGCGGATCGCCGCCACGGTGCGCGGGGACACCGTGTGCTGGCTCGTGAGCAGCGTGCCGTCGATATCGCAGAACACGGCTTTGATGTGGCTGAAGGTGGTGTCCATGGGGGCCTTTCTGGGTTGTGTGGCGGTGTGGGGTGTATTCGTGAACGGCGTACATGGTATACCAAGGCGCAGGCGCGGCCCGTCAAAGCAAAAACCACCACAAAGGTGCCTAGCCCCTTTGTGGTGGCCGGACCCGAAGGGTGGCCTGGCCCGGGGCGCAAAGCATCACAACATTCGACGTTTTTCGGCAAAATCGCGATTTTCGCTGAATGTTGTGATGGTTTTACTGCCTTGCAGAACGATCGAAATGTCGGCGGCCAAACAGCAGCAGCGCCGCGGGAACTGCCGTCACGACCATGCCCGCACCAACGAGCGTCTGCTGCACACCAAATGTCGCCGCCAGCCACGGGGCAATCGCCAGCGGGGCCACGCCGGCGAACATATTGCCAAAACCCATGACCGAGTTCACGCGACCGAGCTGCTCGAGCGGGGCCGTCGTTTGCACGATCGTGTTGTGGAGCGGGTTGACGATGCCCCAAGCTATGCCCAGTGCAATCTGGCCGACGAGGGCTACACCCACGTACGGTGTCCCCACATAGAGCAAACTTCCCAGGCCCACGGACATGAGCGCCACGAGCAGGGTTTTAAGGTTGACCAGGTGCGGCGGCAAGCGGAGCGCGAGGACGGCGCCCAGCACCGCGCCGACACCGCTGGCCGACGAGAGCCAGCCCATCCACTCAACACCGACGTGCAGGACATCGCGATAGAAAAACGACTCGAGCGGATCGAAGGCTCCATAGCCAAAGTTCGAAAGAAAAATGATGCAGAACAGCAGGGCGAGGATGCTATTGGTAAAGACCGTCTTGATGCTGGTCGCGAAGGTGACGCGGGAGGACGTGCTGGGATTGGAGCTTCGTCCCGCACGCTCCCCTTCCTCTGCCGAATCGGCATCCGCATGCCCGGCGACATGGCTGGTCTGCGGCCTAAAGCCCCAACCGACGACGAACGCCAGCACGGTAAAGAGCATCATGAGCACGAACACCGCGCGTGACGATGCAGCCGCCGCGACAAAGCCGCCCAGTGTGGGGCCGATGATAATGCTCACGTTGGAGAACATGGTTATGGCGGAATTGATGTCTTTGAGCTCGACGGGATCGTCGGTGAGATACGCCGGATAGGACGTAGCGATGGGCTGGGCGAATCCCATCACAAAGCCCAGGAGCACCGCGCCAAGCAGGACGATGCCGGTCGCGCTGCCAAAGGCGAGGATTGCCGTGCCGGTTGCCAGCGTGCCCACGATGCTCAGCAAGAAATGACGGCGCGGGCCCCAGGCGTCGAGCGCCGCGCCGCCCGCAAAGGATCCCAGAATCACAAATACGTTCATAAAAAGGACGGCCAGCGATGTCGCCACGACCGAGGCATCGTCTGCATAGGTGAGTGTTCCTATAACGCCGATAAAGTAGCTGGTCTGAAAACCGGTGTAGATGAGAAAGCGCATCGCCA
>CAVKNR010000077.1:0-6335 GCA_963657575.1 Sodaliphilus sp. | reverse complement strand
CAAGAGGCTGCAGAAGAGGACCTTGTCTACACCGATGTGCTGACGAGCGTGCGCAATCGCCGATATTACGAAGAAAAGCTCCGTAGCGCTCGCATGAAGGCTGGCGTGGCGGTGATCGACCTTGATGATTTTAAGGTCTTCAACGATACGTGTGGCCGTCATGCCGGCGACCTTGCGCTCGGTGCTGTGGCGACGGCCATACGCAGCGGAATTCGTTCGACTGACGAGCTCGTACGCTATGGCTGCGACAAGTTTGTGGTCGTCATGCCCAATATTCCCTCCGATGACTTCACCCGTCGCCTGCATCAGGTGTCCGATGCCGTTCGTTCCACGATTGTTCCGGGCCATGAGTACGTGAGCTTGACGGCATGTGTTGGTGGCGTTCGCATTCATGGCGAGACGGTCGATGAGGGCGTTGGCCGCGCTGTCCAGTTATTGAGCCGCGCTAAGGCAAAAGCCGGTACGGTCGTGACCGATGCCGATTCCATCGAGGCCTTCCAAAGCGAAAAGCCTTTGGTGCTTATTGTTGATGACTCCGAGATGAACCGAGCCATTCTCAACGAGATGCTCAAGGACGAGTATTGCATCCTGGAGGCCGACAACGGTCGTACGGCGCTCGACATGGTCGACCGCTATGGCGATGAGTTGTCGCTCGTGCTGCTGGATATTGTCATGCCGGGCATAAGCGGCTTTGAGGTGCTGGCCGATCTGTCGCGCCGATCGGGTATCGACAATCTGCCTTTTATCATGATTTCGAGCGAAGATTCCGATGATATGGTTCTGCGCGCGTACGAGCTGGGCGCCTCGGACTATATCAACCGCCCGTTTGACTCCCGTGTCGTGCGCCGCCGTGTAAGCAACACCATCCGCCTATACGCCAAACAGCGCCGCCTGACGAGCCTGCTGTCCCAGCAGTACAACGAGCGCGTCAAGAACAGTCGCATGCTCATCGACATCATGGCCGGCGTCATGGAGCTTCGCAACGGCGAGAGCGGCAGGCACGTTACGAACATCGAGAAGCTGACCGAGCTGCTGCTTGGCTGTCTGGTCCAGCGTAGCGATACCATCTCCCTCGACAATGAGGAACGCTCTACGATTGCCCTGGCTTCGGCGCTGCACGATATCGGCAAGATGTCGATTGACGATGCGATTCTCAACAAGCCCGGGCGCCTTACGCCCGAGGAGTTCGAGATTATGAAGACGCATACCACGATGGGCGCCGATATGTTGCTTGAGCTGGGCCGCCATCACGTCGGCAATGCGCTTATGGAATATGCGTACCAGATTGCGCGTTGGCATCACGAGCGCTGGGACGGCAAGGGTTATCCCGATGGCCTTAAGGGCGACGAGATTCCCATTGCCGCGCAGGTGGTCTCGGTGGCCGACGTGTACGATGCTCTGACGAGCGTGCGCGTGTACAAGGACGCCATCCCGCATAAGGAGGCTATCCAGATGATCCTGGACGGTAAGTGCGGCACCTTTAACCCGCTGTTGCTCGACTGCCTGCTCGAGGTGCAAGACCGTATTGCCGAGACGTTGGCACGCCCCGCCGACGTTGTCGCGTTTCCCACGATTTAGTTTGACCAAAGGAGTTTTAATCCATGATTTCCATGCGTGAGGCGTATGAGAAGATTGGCGCCAATTATGATGACGCGTGCGCTCGGCTGATGGGCGAGGAAATGCTTGCCCGCTTTGCCCTCAAGTTTTTGGATGACGAGAGCATGGACAAGCTGGAGGCCGCCATGGCGGCAGGAGACGCCGAAGGTGCGTTTATGGCAGCGCACACGCTCAAGGGCGTGAGCCAGAACCTGGGATTCGATAATCTGTACGAGCCGGCGGTTGTGGTGACCGAAGCACTGCGCGGCGCCGATGCCGTTGACGGCGCTCGCGAGGGAATGCATGCGCTGCAGCAGCAATATGCGGCCACGTTGTCGGCCCTGCGCGAGGCGGCTGAATAAGAGCTTGCGAGCCTTGGGCTGCTTGCCGGCCACATATAGGTGAAAGGGCGCCCCGCCGGACCATGTGGCCGGCGGGGCGCCCTTATCTGTTTTGTGGTTCGCGGGCTAGCGGGCCTGCTTGACCTTTGCCGCTGCCTCGACAAACGACTTCCACAGGTTAAAGTCGGTCTCGAGCGTCTTCCACGTGTACTCAGGGTGCCATTGCACGCCCAGGCAGAACGGCTGGCCTTCGACTTCGATACACTCGGGAACGCCGTCGGTTGCCTTGGCGACCAAGCGCGTGCTTTTACCCAGACGCTCGACGCAGCAGTGGTGTGCGGAGTTGGTCTGGATCAGCCTGTGCCCGCCAACCGCGCGCTCCAACAGCGAACCCGGCACGACCTCGACGGGATGCACGGGGTCGTTGAGCACGTGGGTGTGGCGCCACTGCGTGCGGCCCTCGCGAGCGCCCAGGCTCGGCACGTCCATGCACAGGGTGCCGCCAGTGGCGACGTTGAGCAGCTGCGTGCCGCGGCAGGTGGTAAAGAGCGGCTTCTTGGCGCGAAGCACCTCGTTAACCAGCTTAAACTCAAAACGGTCGCGAATCTCGCAGCACAGCGTGGGATCGTAAGGACGCTCGTCGCCCCAACGTTTGGGGTTGACGTCCGGGCCGCCGGGAATAGCGACACCATCGGCGATTTCCACGTAATGACGGATGACCTCAATGTCCTCGGTGATGGACATCTGCAGTGGCAGGCCGCCGGCGGCAAGGATGGCATCGACAAAGACGCTTGCGATTTCCTCGTTGGGAGAGAGCGTCTCGCTTAAAAACGGCTTTGCATCTTCCCAGCGCGGCGCGACGAGGATGAGTGGGCGGTCGGCGGGGGCGACGTCGACGTGCGGGGTATAGGACGAGGAAGTACGTGTTCCGATCATAGGTGTTGCTTTCGAATCCGGGTGGACATGGCACAGGGGTGCGCGGGGCAAACGCTGGTGATGAATTTGCCCCGCGCGGCAATTGGGTTAGTGGCCCTTGATGGAGTTGAGGAAGTCCTGGGCGCGCTTGGTCTGGGGATGGTCGAAGAACTCGTCGGGCGCGCCGGTTTCCACGATCTGGCCGTCGGCCATAAACACGACGCGATCGGCCACGCGGCGGGCGAAGTTCATTTCGTGCGTGATGACGATCATCGTCATGCCCTGCTGGGCCAGACGGACCATGACCTCGAGCACCTCGTTGATCATTTCGGGATCGAGGGCGCTCGTGGGCTCGTCAAAGAGCATGGCCTTGGGTTGCATGGCAAGCGAGCGGGCGATGGCCACGCGCTGCTGCTGGCCGCCCGAGAGCTGTGCGGGCACCTTATCGGCCTGCTCGGCCACGCCCACGCGGCTCAGCAGGTCCATGGCGCGCTCACGAGCCTCTTCTTTGGACACGCCCAGCACGTCGGCCGGCCCCAGCATGACGTTCTGCAGTACGGTCATATGTGCAAACAGGTTGAACTGTT
Source organism: Sodaliphilus sp. (assembly GCA_963657575.1). Taxonomy (GTDB): domain Bacteria; phylum Actinomycetota; class Coriobacteriia; order Coriobacteriales; family Coriobacteriaceae; genus Collinsella. Next base: position 2,896 of record CAVKNR010000077.1, on the reverse strand, counting down.
GGAACACCATGCCCAGCTCGGCACGCATGCGGGCAAGATCCTTGCCTTCCTGCGGCAGGGGCTCGCCCTCGATGAGAATCTCGCCCGAGTCGATGGTTTCCAGGCGGTTGATGGTGCGGCACATGGTCGACTTGCCCGAGCCCGAGGGGCCGATCACAACGACGACCTCGCCGCGGTCGACCGAGAGATTGATGTCGTTGAGGACGTGCAGATCGCCATAGTGCTTATCGACGTGTCTGAGCTCGATCAGCGGCTGATTGCCGGTGGAAGAGGTGCTCTGTGCCATGGTGCTCGGCTCCTTATGACTCGAAATGGTAAAGCGTTAGCGGATGATGGTCGCGCCGGTCTTGTGCGAAACATAGACAGCGGCCTTGTTGATCGCGACGTTGATGAGGATGTAGATGACTGCGATCACCAGGTAGACCGACACGAGGGCGTCGTAGTTGGTAATGAGCACGCGGGCGTTTTGCATGAGGTCGGGGTAGCTCACTACATAGGCGACGGTGGTGTCTTTGACTACGACCACGAGCTGCGAAATCAACGACGGAATGATAAACCGAATAGCCTGCGGCAACACGATTTTAAAGGTGATTTTGGCCTTGGAGAGACCGAGCGCCTGGGCTGCCTCGACCTGACCGCGCGGCACGGCATTGACGCCGGCGCGGAAAATCTCGGCCAGCACGCCGGCCGCAGCGAGCGCGACAGGCAGCGTGAGCATCCAAAACGATGGCAGCGAGATCTTGTACTGGGGCAGCACCAAAAAGAAGAAGTAGATAAACAGCAGGCTCGGCACACCGCGGAAGAAGTCGGTAAGCACGCGGCAGACCAGCTGCAGCGGCTTAATGTCGCTGGTGCGGCCGAGCATAAGGGCTAAGCCCAGCACCAGCGCGATGGCGCCAGCGGTGAGTGCGACTTTAACGGTGCCCTCAAAGCCGGCAAGCAAGAACTTCCAGGTGGTGAGGTGCGTAAAGAAATACCAATAGTGGACCGAAAGCTGACCGGTCACATAAAAGCGCTGCAGTACCAGGATGGCGAGCGCGGCGACAGCAACAAGCGAGATGGCGGTGCCGATGCGAATCTTGGCGCGCATCTTGGGGCCGGGAGCCTCGTAGAGCGCATCGCGCATGGTGAGTGCGGAGGTGGAGTGCTTGCTCATCGGAGGATCCTCACCTTCTTATCGATATAGTTGCCAATGTGGCTCACCACAAAGGCCGTGCCCAGGTAGCCGAGCGCCGAGATAAAGAACGCGACGACGCCGCCGAGCGAGCGCGTGTTGATATAGCTCACCACGCCGGTGAGCTCCTGCGGTTTAAGCGGCACCTGACTGCCGAGCGCGGTGGTGAGCATGACGGCGATAAAGAGGTTGGTCATGGGCAGCACGCTCGAGCGCAGCGCCTGCGGAATCACGATCTTGGCGAGGATGCGGTTAAAGCTCATGCCGAGCGAACGGGCGGCTTCGACCTGACCGACGCCGACGGTGTTGATGCCGCTCATAAAGTTCTCGGAGCCAAAGGCCGAGCCCAAAAGGACCGTGGCGACGATAACGCAGGTGCGGTAGGGCAGAACGACCTTGAGCGGCGGCAGCGCATAGACGACGATAATGAGCAGCGCAATGCCGGGGATGTTACGGAAGACCTGGACATACAGGTCGCCAAAGACGCGCAGCGGCTTGAGCGGCGACACGCGCATCACGGTGACGGCGACGGCCAGCACCATGGCGATGGCAAACGACTCAAGCGTCATGCCCCAGGTTGCTAGCAGCGCGTCGATATAGTTCTGGCCATAGAGCGACCAGAGTTCGGAGAGACTCATGCGGACCTCCCGCCGATAAGGAAAGGGGCTCCCGCGTGTACGGAAGCCCCGACAACTCATTGAGGAAACAGTTTATCGCAATAAAGCACCTCGTGCGTTTCCATATGGTTTCGCAGCGGCTGATGCCATGCTTGCGAGCTTAGGCGCCGATCTCGGGCAGCTCGGGAACATTGGTGTCGCCCGTACGGTCGCCGATGCAGATCTGCCACAGCTTGGTCCAGGTGCCGTCGTCCTCGATCTTCTTAAGGAAGTCGTTGACAAAGGCGACGCCGTCGGAATCGAGCGGCAGGCCGATGCCGTAGGGCTCCTTGCTGCCGAAGGGCTTGCCGGCGATCTTGTACTTACCAGGCTCGCGGACCAGGGCGCTCTGCTGCATGTTGTTATCGATGACGTAGGCGTCAACGCGGCCCTGCTGGAGTGCCTGGCGGGCCTCCTCGTCGGTCTTGAACTCCTGCTGGCTGGCCTTGGGAGCGAGCTCCTCCAGGATGGCGGGGCCGTTGGAGCCGGACTGGACGGCGACGCTCTTGTCGGCCAGGTCGTCGACGCTCTTGATGTCGTCGTTATCGGCAAGCACCAGGATGGCCTGCTGCGTGTAGTAATAGGGACCGGCAAAGGATACAAGCTTCTTGCGCTCGTCAGTGATGGTGTAGGTGGCAAAGACAGCGTCGACCTGGCCGTTCTGCAGGACGGACTCGCGCGTGTCCGAGGTCACCTGGGTGATCTCGACCTTGTTCTCGCCCAGGATGTAGTTGGACAGGAGCTGTGCGATACCGGCGTCGAAGCCGCGGGTCTTGCCGTCTTTCTCGTTGAGGAGGGAGAAGAGCGTAGAGGTCTGAACGCCACCGATCTTAAAGACGCCGGCGTCCTTGACGGCCGTGGCCCAGGTGCTGGCGGCGATGGCGTCGTCATCGGCCTTGGGGCCGTTGTCGACGAGCTTGTCGAACGCCTTGGCGTCGAGCGTGGTGGAAGCCTCGGTATCTTCGGAGCTCTTGGAGGAGTCGGCGGCGGAACCCTTGTCGGCCTCGGCGCTGGTGTCGGAGCAGCCGGCAAGACCAAGGCCGGCGACGGTTGCGAAGGTGGCGGC
>CAVKNR010000076.1:0-6383 GCA_963657575.1 Sodaliphilus sp. | reverse complement strand
GAACCTCCTCGGGAATCTCCAGCGAGTCGACACGCGAGACGCCTTGGACGGTCGAGGTTCGCCGCAAATTCTTGGCGACGGCTGCGACGGCATCCGAGATCATCTCGCCCAACGTTCCCTCACAGATTGTGCGGTCCATGAACCTCAGCGACCCCGCCATGCCCTTCTGAGTTCCCGCATGGACAGCCACGTCAATGAAGAGCTTGGGATAGAACTGCTGAGGGTAGGTGCCCACAACTAGGAGTCCAGCCTTGGTGACATTGCCCTGGGAATCAAGGATATTTAGGCGCTCCAGCTTCGTTTGTTTGTCCGGCGCGCCGCGCATTGCCCGGGGCGTCAACGAGAAAGCCCGATCTATCGTACGGTCGACCAGCGTCTCGTCGAGATTGTCCGCGCCCGCACCCGCCACCGCGTCCCGATCGCTCGGAGTCGCTCGACCGTATGACGCCAATGCGAGCACCTCGGTCGATGAAAGCGGCACATCTTTGTCATCGATGCGCTTGTAGCTGCCGCCCTGGGCGCCCCGCTCTATGACATAGCAGGGCTTGCTCGACGGATCGAGCTCCTCAATCGCAATGACGAGAACGATGACGCCCTGAAGCTCCACTCGCTCGATCGTGTATTTAGGCGGATTGGCCAGCTTTCCTCGACCGCCCGCATCACCCATGCCTGACACAAATTGGTTGAGCACTTTCTCGGTCTCGAAGTTCTCAACCGGGACAAAACCTGCGCGCTCACTCACTCCGAGCACGATGATTCCGCCGGCAGTGTTCGCGAATGCGCTCACCGTTTCCCACACATCGCGGGAAAGTGTCGTGGCGCTCTCCTTCACTTCGACGTTAAGATCATCCGAGCCCATACGCCTTAAAGACTCAAGCAGACCGGTCAGCTCGTTTTCGTTCATCTGCACGTCCTTTCGCTCGGTCCTGCGGAGAATGCCGCGGATAGATTTCCCTCGTCTCTCAGTTATCTCTCGAAATTATCTCTCATCTATCTCTCTATCTCTCGGCTTAGAGATAGAGAGATAGATGAGAGATGGAATGTCTACCATTTGCTTCATTTATACATATTTTTGCTGGTAGAACAATTGGTATTGAGACAATACCATGATTGCCTGTCTCTTTGCTGCTCAGTTATCTCTCATATTTTTCTCTCATCTTCCTGTCATCTCTCATATTAGAGACGAATGAGGGACGAGAGATACGCGAGTGATGGACGAGCGAGGATTTTCGGACGGTCGGAAAATCCCTCAAACAAAAAACGGGGCCGGCCTTACGCCGAGCCCCGTTTTCAAACGGTCAGTTAGTTATCCAACGCGCGAGCATAGCAGTCAACATTACGCCGCCGCGAACACTCCCAAGCCCGTTCCGATGATGCAGATCGCGAAGATGCCAATAATAATCCAAATGGTCTTGACACCCTTTTTGTACAGGGCAACGCAAGCGAACGTTGCCAGCAGGGGCAGAAGGCCAGGGAAGATCGAATCGAACAGATCCTGCAGGACAATCTCCGAACCACCCACATCAAAGGTCAAAGCAGTGGACAGCGAGACCTGCGCCGCAATCATGGCACCGATAACGGTCATTCCGAGGACACCGGCAGCATGCGTCATGCGAGACATAAGGTTGTTCTCTTCGGACTGCTGCAGGAACTTGGTTCCCAGGTCGTATCCCAGATGGGCGGCGACGATACGCGTTGCAAAGTTAATCACGGAGTAGATGAGCGCGTACACGATGGGGCCGAGCGGGTTGCCCGTCGAAGCGATGCCAATACCAATGCCGGCGGCGACCACGCGGAACGTACCCCAGTAGAACGAATCGCCAATGCCGGAAAGCGGTCCCATGAGGCCGACCTTCATGGCGTTAATCGAGGACGTGTCGAAGTTCTTATCGGCAGCCGCCTGCTCTTCCATCGAAACCGTAAGGCCGGCTACAAACGGAAGCACATGAGGCGTGATGTTAAAGAACTCGGTATGGCGATCAAGCGCCGCATAGTAATCGTCGTCGTTGGGATAGATCTTTCGCAGGGGCTTCTGAATGGTGTACATGAAGCCCATTGCCATCATCTTGTCGTACGACTGCGAGCACTGGCTCGTAAACTGGCGAAGGAACATGCTCCGATACATATCGGGAGTCATAATCGCGTCCTTCTTGGCCTCTTTGAGGTCGGTGTTCTGGGTAGCCATTAGAAGTCCTCCTCTTCATCTGCAGCAACCGTCTGCGGACCGGACGAGCCCTCGCGGAAGGCCAGGAGCAGTGCGACGCAAATGGCAGCTGCGGCGACGCCGATAACGTCCATCTTGAGGTAGATGACCATAATGAATCCCAGGAACAGCCAAGGAAGCAGCTTGTTATCGCCCATGGTCCTAATAAGAAGTGCGAAGCCGATGCAGACCATGACGCCGGATGCAACGTTGAGGCCGTCCATCACAAACTGCGGAATCGCGTTGAGCGCATTGTTGATGAGGTCGGCACCAAAGAACAGCGAGCAAAACACCAGCAGTGCAGACGGAATGCCAATCGACAGCGGCACGACGGTCAGATGGTACAGGTTCGCCTTGGCAAGATCGCGATTTGCCAGAGCGGTCTCAATCTTCTTTCAGGCAAAGGCACCCGGAACGGCGTAGCAGAAGTTGCGCCACACCTGAAGGAAGACGGAGACGGGAAGGGCGAGCGCGACGGCAGTTGCCGTGCCCGTACCCGTAATGACGGCAAACGCGCAGCCAAGCACGCCGGAGACATAGACCTCGGGAGGAACCGCCGCGCCGACCATGATGGCGCCCATGAACATGGACTCCAAAGCAGCGCCGACGATAACGCCCTGCTGGACATCGCCAAGGATCAAGCCGACAAACAGGCTCGTAAACAGCGGACGACCAAGCATCGTAATGCCAAATGCTTGCTCGTCCACAGACGCCATAATGCGACCAGCGCAACTAGGAGGTACTGGGCAGCTATTCTGATTAACCCCAGAAATAAGCCTGCAGGCGAGACGTTCAGAACAGCTCGCCTGCAGGCAACAGCAGCAATTTGAAAGGATTAGTAGTTCATCTGGTGATAGTAGCGACGCGTGGTGAGCGGGTGGTTGCGGACGTGCTCGAGATGGCAGCTCAGGCGCTCGGTGATGGTGTAGGTGACCATCGGGGAGACGATCTTGCGGAACTCGGGGTCGCTGAACGGCAGCTCGACCTCGGCGGTGTCGAACTTGTTCACGCGGACGTTGACGCCCTTCTCGTCGGCGAGCATGTGGGTGAAGTTGTCCACGCGGTCCATGAGCTTGCGGGTGTCGTCCTCGCCGTAGAGCATGATGAGGCTCGTGCCCTCCTCGCACAGCTCGATGGTGCCGTGGAAGAACTCGGCGGCGTGGATGGACTTGGTCTTGATCCACTGCATCTCCTCGAGGATGCACATGGCGTAGTCGTAGGCCTCACCCCAGAGCATGCCGGAGCCGATCACCATGTGGTAATCGATGTCCTTGAAGTCCTCGGCCATGGCGGCGCAGCGCTCGTCCTGGGCGTCCTTGGCCTTGATGAGGTACGGGGCGATGTTGCCGAACTCCTCCATGAAGGTGTCGTACTTGGGGAAGGCGCCGGCGTTCTTGAGGAAGCGGGCGACCAGCGTGATCTGGTAGGTGTAGATGGCCTCGCACAGGACGTCGTCCTCGGCGAAGCTGAAGAACTTGTAGTCGGCGTACTCGGTGGCCGGGGTGTTGTCGTTGGAGACGTACATCAGCGTGCGGGCGCCCTGCTCCTGGCAGAACTTGGCGGCCTCGATGATCTCGGGGGTGGTGCCGGTGCGGGTGGAGAAGACGCAGACCGAGTCCTTGTTGAAGGTCTTGGGCGGGCATGCGAGGAACTCGGCGGCGATCTCGCAGTGGACGTCGACGTCGGCCGTGGTGGTCTCGACCCAATACTTCATCGGGAGCGTGTGGGCCCAGGTGCCGCCGCAGCCGATGAAGAAGATGTTGGAATAACCCTGCTCGCAGACCTTGTCCACGGCAGCCTCAATCTGAGGACGGAGAGCGAGGGCATCGCTCACAACCTTCTCGTAACGAGGCTCATCGAAATTGAACATCCCTTACTCCTAACTCACTTGGATGAACCCTTCATTCATCCCATGACGTTATAATACTTTATATAACTAACTATGCAAGAACTATTTCAGATTTTTTTGATTTTTCTTTAATAAAAAGCCCGCCGATCAAATGATCGACGGGCTTAAGAAAGGAGGACCTGGTTAATAAATGCCAGACAATGGCATGTTTCCAGCTAAAAAACGTCCTTGGCAAACACCTTTGAGTCATTGGGGACCTGACGGATTTCGATAACCACGCCATCGTTCACAAGCTCTTGGATATGCTCGGCATCGGTTTCGGTCGCAAAGATCGCGGGGGTCGGATGAAGCGTGGTCTCGGGAGACTTTCGAGTTCCGCCCAAATTGATCTCCTTGATGTCTTTGCAACCCTTAGCAAGGCGATAGGCATCCTCGATCGTCTCGACAATGATAAACAGCGAATACTTGTCGGTAACGCCGCTGTTGAGCGCCTCGATAGCAGCGTCAACATCCTTGATGACGAGTTTAACGCCGCTGGGGCGGGCGAGCCTCAAAGCGGCTTTTCTCATATCGTCTTTTGCCACGGCGTCGCTGGCACACAGGATGCAATCGACATCCAGCGCATGTGTCCAAGACATGGCGACCTGGCCGTGAATCAATCGGTAATCGACCCTCGTAAGCTTAATCATCAAAAACATCTCCACACGTAATAAAGGTAATGACAGGGTTGAATTATTCGTTGAAGCTTGAGCTAGAACTCTTCTTCTTCGACATCGGCGAGCATATCCGCCGCCTCACAAAGCTGAATAAATGAACGCGACCCCTCGACCGCGGCTTTTGCCTTGTCCGCATCCAGGGAGTCCAGCTGTGTAACCATTTCCACCAGCAGCGGCAAGTTCATTCCGGTGATCAACGTAAACGATCCGGTGGCCTGCCTCTGGATGAATTCGTTGTTTACAGAGCCGCCAAAGATGTCAGTCACGACAAACCAAGAGTCGGCAGGGTCCCTCGTCTCCATCCATGCATCAATCAACGCCGCGACGTCCCTTGAATCGTCATCGATATAGGCGCACAGGCACTCGATTCGGTCGTTAGTGCCCATCAGAATCTCCAGAGAGCTTTTCATGCCTTGGGCGAGATAACCATGACTCGCTAGCAATATCTTATTCATAGTTCTCCAATACCAATAGGACGTACTATATTGTCATAACAAAGTATATTAGCAATCTGCCCTACGTGGTGTGTCTATTTTCCAAATCCGCGAACGGTAGCAATTGGTCGGTAAATCGCCCAATCTATCTCTAATTTACAAATAGAACTTCAGTCGCTCGGTGCAGTACACCTGACGGGAGATGAAAAGCGGCTCGCCGCTTGGAGCATAACGTCTATCGACAAACAGAAGCAGCGGAGACTCCAGCTCCACGTTAAGGTATGCCGCCTCGAGCTCGCTCGCATAGCAGACCTCGAGTGTACGCGTGTTGGGGCCCATCTCGATTCCCTGGCGATCGAGTACCGCCATCAGCGAATCCTCGAGGGATTCATGCTCCAAAAAAGAAAGCGCAGCGGAATAGCTATTGGTTTCCAGCATCGTGGGCTTGTCATCCACAAGACGCAGACGACGACTACGCAATACCTTTTGGGTATCGTCTACACCCAGGAACTTCGCGTCTCGCAGGCTTGGGAAGTCCCAGCCCATTGCGAGAACCCTGGTAGACGCCTGCTTGCCCGCAAGCTGGCACGAATGGGTAAAGCTCTCACGGTCGTCCGCGGCATACATCTGTGTGTCCGACGAAACGAACGTGCCCTTGCCGCGGGCCCTCTCAACAAGCCCAGCATCTTCCATTTCTTTAATTGCGGAGCGAACCGTTATTCGGCTCACACCAAATTGCTCGATAAGCTCCGCCTCGGTCGGGAGCTTATCTCCCGGGCGGTACGTACCGTTGGCGATCGAATCAGAGAGCGCACGAACAATCTGTTTGTACAGGGGGATAACGCTATTTGCTTCAACCATATCAACCATACCTTTGCAAGGAATCAGCAGCTTATAGATAGATGACTTATATTGTATTAGAACTTTTTAGGAGTCCATATATTTCCTAAATGATTCGGTAAACGGGGTGATATTTCACTTTAGCGTGTTGCAGCGGCTACCAGCGGCATTCGTTATCAACCTAGTTAGGCTAGTCCACCCACATCGTCTCCAGTTCGCCGCAGAGCCGCGGCCCCATATGGGTATACTCTCGAAGATTCGACTCGATTCGCCCCCGCTGGGACGCCAAAGGAGACTGCATATGCCCACTACCTCAACCGACCCGCGCGCCGCTGCCGCCG
>CAVKNR010000075.1:0-6446 GCA_963657575.1 Sodaliphilus sp. | reverse complement strand
ACCGCTCTCCTAAAGCGGGTGTCGACGGTTCGAATCCGCCCGGGGGCACCAGAAGATTATGACGGCGTCGCGAGAGCGGCGCCGTTTCTGGTTTGTGGGAGCTGCCGGCGGATTCGAACCGTCGACACCCGCGTCACTCATTTCCCCGCGGGGGAGTTTTCGAATCCGCCCGGGGGCACCAGAGGAATATCGAGCCCGGTACCGTTACGGTGCCGGGCTCTTTTGGTTTAAGGCATGCCGTAGTATTCGCTGCTTCAGATAAAGAAAGCGCCCGCTTGCTGGGGGAGCAAGCGGGCGCCTGTGAGCGAATATGTTTGCGGCGAAAGCCGCGATGAGCGGTGGGGTGGCGACTAGTTGGTCGTACCGGAATCGTCGCCCGTGCTCGTGCCCGAGCCCGAGCCCGAACCAGAAAGTGCGACCGTCAGCGTAATCGTGCTGTCGGTGGACTGCTTTCCAGTGGGGGAGACGCCCGTAACGGTGGCATCCTCGTTACCGCTTACGGGATTGCCGTTCTGGTCACAGAAGCCGATGTTATAGAAACCGGCGTTGTTGAGCGCGGTAACGGCGGCGGAGATGCTCTTGCCGTACAGGTTGCCCGGGACGGTGGCCTTGCCGGACTTCTTGGCAATGACGACGGTAATCGTGGCGCCGGGCTTCTGCTTGCCGCTGGGGTTCCAGCTGATCACGGTGCCCTCGGTAACCGAGTCGTTCTCCTGGTAGCTCACGTCGACGCCAAAGCCTGCCATATCGAGGGCGTTGCGCGCCTGGGCCTCGGTCATGTCGGTCAGGTCGGGGACGGACGTGGTATCCGGGCCGCTCGAGACCTTGTACGAGATGGTCGTGCCCTTCGCGACTTCCTTACCGGCTTCGGTGCCCTGCTCAAAGACCTGGCCCTCATCAGCCTCGTTGGCCTCCTCGGAGGCGTTGCCCTTCAGGCCAACGCTTGCCAGTGCGGCTTCTGCTTGGTCCTTGGTCAGGCCGACAAGTTTGGGAACCTCAACCTTCTCGGAGGGCTTGGGGCCCTTGGAGATTACCAGGTTCACCTTGGTGCCCTTGGCCTTCTTGGTGTTGCCGTTGGGCGTCTGCTCGGCGACCTTGCCCTCGTCGACATCGTCGTTGTAGCTTTGGTCGATGGTGCCGACCTCGAGGCCGGCTTCCTTGATCAGCTCGACGGCAGTCTGCTGGTCCTTGCCCAGCACATCGGGCACGGTGACCTGCTCGCCGCCAAAGAGTCCTGTGGCAAAGGCCACCACGATGCCGATGACGGCAACGGCTGCCACCACGGCGGCGATGATCTTGTTCTTGTTGGATTTGGGCTTTTCGACCTCGTAGGAGCCGGTGGAGCCCGAAACCGAGCTGCGGGCGGTATTTTGGCCACTCACGCCCGAGACGGGACGCACCATGGCGCGCGTCTGATCGGAAAGCTCGCGAGTCTTGGTGGCGCCCAGCTCACCGGGGGCACCGATGATGCGCGTGGGCTCCGAGACGTTGACGGCACGGCCCGACAGGTAGCTGTTGAGCACTTGACGCAGCTCGTCGGCGGTCTGGAAGCGGTTTGCGGGGTCCTTCTCCATGCACTTGAGGATGATGCGCTCAAGGTCGGCGTCGACACCGGAGTTGATCTGGCTCGGCGGAATAGGCAGCTCGTTGACCTGCTTGAGTGCGACCGAGATAGCGTCGTCACCGTCAAAGGGAACGCGGCCAGTGGCGCACTCGTACATCACGACGCCCAGCGAGTAGATATCCGAGGTGGGGCCGAGGTCCTGACCACGGGTCTGCTCGGGGCTGACGTAGTGGGCGGTTCCCAGCACGTTGTTGTCTTGCGTGAGGTGGCTGTTCTTGGCGCGCGCGATGCCAAAGTCCATCACCTTGATGTTGCCGTCGGGCAGCACCATGATGTTCTGCGGCTTAATGTCGCGGTGGATGATCTCGTGCTTGTGGGCGACCGAAAGCGCGGAGCTGATCTGCGAGCCGATCTGGGCGACCTTCTTGGGGTCGAGGGCGCCGTGGCTCTTGATGCCGCTCTTAAGGTCGGTGCCGCGCAGGTACTCCATGACGATGTAATAGGTGTCGCCGTCCTTGCCCCAATCGTAGACGCCCACGATATAGGGGGAGGAGAGACCGGCTGCTGCCTGGGCCTCCTGCTTAAAGCGTGCGGCGAAGGTTGCGTCGCCAGCATACTGCGGCAGCATGATCTTGACGGCTACCGTGCGGTCGAGGACCTGGTCCTGTGCACGGTAGACGGTCGCCATGCCGCCTGTTCCCACCTTATCCTTGAGGAGGTATCTTCCCCCGAGGACCCTCTGTTCCATTCCTGCTCCTAACATAACTATTCGCTCAACGATGTGTGTAGTACCTACGATGTGGCCGCTGGGGCCGTGTGGCGCGTTGCCGCTAACTCTTCGGCCGCGGCGCGCCTCGGGTGTCCGATTCGATCATGGGCATCACGCTCCCTGTGCGGCAAGCGCCGCGGTCAGGACGATGCCGGCGATCTTGGCGGCCTTGACGTCATGCTTGTCGTAATCCTCCAAGGCCACCGAGATGGCGACCGTGGGTGAATCGTAAGGTGCAAAGCCAACGAACATCGAGTTGACGTTGGTGCCGCCGGTCTCGGCCGAGCCGGTCTTGCCGGCGACCTTGACGCCTGGGATCTGGGCATCGGTGCCGGTGCCGGACTGGACGACGGCAAGCATGGCCTGCTTGACCTGGTCGGCCGTGGCGGAGCTGACGGCCTGACCCAGCGAGCGGGACTGCGTGGTCTTGACCACGGTTCCGTCCGGGGCGAGTACCTGGGCTACAAAGTACGGGTCCATGACCACGCCACTGTTGGCGATGGCGGCGGCAATCACGGCGTTTTGCATGACGGTGGTCTGCGGGCCGGGCGTGTGGTCCATGCCGACAGGCTGGCCGGCGCCGGCCCAGGCGGTCTCCCACTCGGTCATGAGCGACGGGTCGGCCATGATGGAGGCCGCGGAGGTCAGGTCCTGGCCGAGCTTTTGGCCGTAGCCGAAGGCGTTGGCAAACTGTACGAGCGTGTTTGCGCCAACTTCGTTTGCCACCTGGCCGAAGACGACGTTGGAGGACACGGCAAAGGCCTGCTGCAGGCTGATGGTGCCGTAGCTCTCGTTGGCATAGTTGGTGACCGGTGCGTTGCCGATGTCCATGGAGCCGGGCGCCTGGTAGGTGCTGGTAAGGCTGGCGGTACCGGTCTCGAGTGCCGCGGAAAGCGTAACGACCTTAAACGTTGAGCCCGGCGTGTACAGCGCGTCCATGGCGCGATTGTACATGGAGCCGTCCTCGCCGCCGCCCGTCTGCAGCAGGGCATCGATGTTGGTGTTGTCGTAGGTGGGCGAGCTGGCACATGCGAGCACCGCGCCGGTACGCGGGTCGATGACCACTACAGCGCCCTTAAAGCCCTTGAGCGCCTGCTCAGCAGCCGTCTGGATGCGCGAGTCGATGGTGAGCTTGGCGGTGTTGCCCGGCTGGGTCTGGCCCGCGAGCGACGCGATGGCGTTGTTCCAGCTGGAGTAGTCCTTAGAACCGGTGAGCGTGTCGTTCATGACGCTCTCGATGGCGGTGGTGCCATACTGCTGGCTCACGTAGCCAACCACGTGCGCTGCCAGGTTACCGTTGGGGTAGGAGCGTACGTAGGTGCCGTCCTCCTGCTGCAGCGACTCGGCCAGCGTCACGCCGTCGGACGTGATGATGGAGCCGCGCTGGATGTACTTGGAGCGGGCGATGGTGTGGTTGTTGGTCGGCATGTCCTGATAGTCCTTGGCCTTAATGACCTGGACATAGGTGAGGTTGCCGATAAGGATGGCGAACAGCGCCGTAAAGGCGAGCACCGCACGGGTTAGACGGTTGGCGAGCGCAACGCGGCCGAGCACACCGGATTCAGGCGTGTCGAGCAGGCGACGGCGCATGCGCGAGCCGACGGAATGGCTGCCGCTGCCGTAGGAAGACGAGGTGGCAAAGCGCGTGCCCGTCGGGGCGGCGGCAGATGCGACCTGATCATCGGTGATGGCGGCCATGGTGCCGGTGCCGGTAAGCTCGGCCTCGCGTCCGGTCGCCTCGTCACCGGCGCGCAGCAGGAGCGCGACGATGATAAAGCTCGCCAGCAGCGAGGAGCCGCCCTGGCTCATAAAGGGCAGAGTGACGCCGGTCAGCGGGATCAGGCGGGTGACGCCGCCAACGATCAAGAAGGCCTGGAAGCTAATGGCGGCCGTAAGGCCCGTGGCGCTAAAGGCGGCGAGGTCGGATTTAGCGCGGGCAGCCGTGGTCAGGCCGCGAACGGCAAAGAGCATAAACAGGATGAGCACGGCGCCGCCGCCCAAAAGGCCCATCTCTTCGCCAATGGCCGAGAAGATAAAGTCGGACTCGACGACGGGGATGTTGTTGGCCATGCCGTTGCCGATGCCAACACCGACCAGGCCGCCGTCGGCAAGCGAGAAGAGCGACTGGACGATCTGGTAGCCCTGGCCCTGGGCGTCCTTAAACGGATCGACCCAAACCTGGAAACGCACCTGAACGTGCGATAGGAACTTGTAGGCGCCCACGGCTCCAACGGCTAAGAGCGCAAGGCCGATGACGACATACGAAAAGCGCCCCGTGGCAACGTAGAGCATCAGCAAGAAGATGGTGTAGAACAGCACGGCCGAACCCAGGTCGCGTTCGAAGACGACGACGAGCAGGCACACACCCCACACGGCAAACAGCGGCAGCAGCAGTCGCAGACGAGGGATCTTAAAGCCCAGGATCTTGCGGTTGGAGATGGAGAGCAGCTCGCGGTTCTCGGCTAGGTAGCCGGCCAGGAACAGGACGATAAAGACCTTGGCGAACTCGCCAGGCTGGATGGTAAAGCCCGCGATGCGAATCCACAGCTTGGAGCCCGAGATCGTGGTGCCGATAAAGATGGGCAGCATCAGCAGGATGATGCCGATAATGCCAAAGGTGTACTTGTAGCGCATGACCACGTCGAGGTTTTTGACTAGTGCAAGCGTTCCCACCATGAGCGCCACCGAGACAAACAGGATGATGAGCTGTGAGATGGCGAGGGCGGGGGCGAGACGCGTCACGAACGTGATGCCGATGCCCGAAAGTATAAATACGATGGGCAGGATGGCGGGGTCGGCACCGGGCGCCAAGATGCGCACGGCAATGTGGGCCGCGGCAAAGGCGGCAAAGAGGCCGATCGGTACGGCGAGCGTCTCAAAGGAGATGGCAGCGCCCGCGGTGAGGACGTACATCGCATACAGCAGGATGACGGGGAACGCCGAGGCGATGAGCAAGAGCAGCTCGGTGTTGCGGCGACTCATAAGCGGCACTCCCTTTCTAATTCTTATCGGAGGCTTCGGCCTCGGCGGACTGTTCGGCGGTTTTCTCGGAATCTGATTCGGAGGTCGATCCCTGATTGGTGTTGTCGCGAATCGTTTGCGCGTCGATCACCTGGCGGGTCTGCTCCTCGTCGATCTGGTGGCGGTACTTGGATATCGTGTCCTGCGCATCGTCGACACTTGTTTGCGGAATGCCCGCCTTGAGGCGGTTTTGCGTGTCTTCGGGCAGGTCGGACAGCTTAATGCTGGTTTCGCTTTCGAGCCAGTGGAGCTTGAGTCCGAGCGGCTTGCCGGGCAGGCCGCGCCAGACGGCGACATTGCCCTGGTAGGTACCCAGGTAGTACGAGCCGGTGACACCCGTGTAGGCCCAGATGCCAGCTGCCAGCACAAAGACGAGGGCCAGGATTGCGGCGATGGTAATGTTGCGGCGACGCACGCGTTGCGCCTCGCGCATAACGCCATCGTCAACCAGGTCAACGACTACTACGGTCACGTTGTCGTGGCCGCCGGCGGCAAGCGCCGCGTCCACTAGGTTGTCGACGCAGATTTGCGCGGTTGAGGACTGCGTGGCGATGTTCTCGATATCGCTATCGGGAATCATGCTCGAGAGGCCGTCAGAGCACAGGATCAGACGGTCGCCTTCCTCGATATGCAGAGTGAAGTGGTCGGCATACATGGCGGGGTCCGAGCCCAGCGCACGGGTGATGACCGAACGGTTGGGGTGGACGCGAGCCTCGTCTGCCGTGATCTCGCCAGCGTCCACGAGCTCCTCCACGTAGGAGTGGTCGCGGGTCACGCGGATGAGCGTGCCCTCGTGGAGCAGGTAGGCGCGAGAGTCGCCCACGTGGGCGATGGCGAGCGTGTCGTTTTCGATGTAGGCGCAGGTGGCTGTGCAGCCCATGCCGGGCTTGCCCAGGCCGTTCAGGGCCGCCTCGATTACGGCGGCGTTGGCTGCCTCGACGGCTGCGGCCAGGCGTGCTGCGTCGGCGGACTGTGGGGCCGTCTTGGCAATAGTCTCGACGGCGATGGAAGAGGCTACCTCGCCGGCAGCGTGACCACCCATGCCGTCGCATACGCAAAAGAGCGGCGACTGCACCAGGTAGGAATCCTCAT
>CAVKNR010000074.1:0-6557 GCA_963657575.1 Sodaliphilus sp. | reverse complement strand
GCGATTGAGCTGGGCTCCCGTGCGGTCGACATGGTCGACAAGTTTGAGCTGACGCCGCGTGAGGCCGACAAGCTCGAGCAGGAATACGATGAGGATGCGGCAAACGAATCCCAGGATAGCTAGGCCGCATCTCCGGATACGAATGGTTGATGGCATTCATGAAACGCGTGCGTCTTGATGACGAACTGATTTCACAGGGCATCTGCGCCGATCGCGCGGATGCCCTTCGCACTCTTATGGCCGGCTTGGTCTCGAGTGGCGGCGAGCGCTTGACTTCGCCGGGCCTTAAGGTAACCCCGGGCCTGCCGTTGCACGTGAAGGGGCGCATTCCATATGTTGGCCGCGGCGGTCTTAAGCTCGAAGGCGCGCTTGATGCGTTTGGTATCAATCCGACGGGCCTTGCCTGTCTGGATGTGGGCTGCTCTACCGGCGGCTTTACCGATTGCCTGCTCAAGCGCGGAGCTGCGACCGTTGTCTCGGTGGACGTGGGTCGCGCCCAGTTCGATTGGTCGTTGCGTCAGGACGATCGCGTGACGCTGCATGAGCGCACAAACGTGACGCAGCTGCCTGAGCTTGGCTATGCCGGCGCCATCGACCTGGCAGTGTGTGATGTCTCGTTTACCGGCATCGCGAACATTATCGATGCGGTGCTGGCGTGCCTGGCGCCTACGGGTGCATTCTGCACGCTCGTAAAGCCGCAGTTTGAGGCTCCGGCGGCGCTGGTGGGCGAGGGCGGCATTGTGACCGATCCCGCCGTGCGCCGCGATACACTCGTGGCGGCGGTTGAACTCTTTGCTGCCAAGGGCCTCTTCCCGGTCGATGTGTGCGTGTCACCCATTCATGGTGCCAAGGGCAACGTTGAGTTTTTCCTTTATGGCACGAGATTTGACCCCGGCGACCGCCCGCAAGACGAGCTGCAATCCCAGGTATCGGTTTTGAGCGAGAAAGCTGCAACGCTATGAAGGTCTTTCTGGTTCCCAATTACTACAAGCAAGAGGCGGTCGAGAGCGGCCTGATGCTCGAGCTTTGGCTGACGCGCCAGGGCTATGAGGTCGCATGGGCTGCCGACCAGCGATCGAAGATTCAAAGCACGCCTGATATCGACGGCTCCGATCTGGTCATTACGCTCGGCGGCGACGGTACGTTGCTGCGCGCTGCCCGCATCCTCAACCATCGCGAGATTCCTATCCTCGGTCTTTCCTATGGTCACCTGGGTTTTTTAACTGCTGCGAGCCCCGAGGAGCGCGACATTCTGCAGGTCGTGAGTGATGCCCTTTCCGGCGAGCTGCATGTGAGCCGTCGCGCTACCATCGCCGCGGATATCGTGTCCGTGCGCGAAGACGGTACGAAGGATGTCGTGCGCACCTTCGCCCTCAACGACATGGCGCTTACGCGCGGCCCCCTGTCCGATATGGTCGAGTTTGACATCACGGTGTCCGGTCACCATATCGACCGCCTACGCGGTGACGGTGTCGTCGTTTCGACGGCGACTGGTTCTACGGGCTACGCGCTTTCCGCCGGTGGCCCCATCGTGAGCCCCGACTATACGGGCATGGTCTGCGTACCCATTGCGCCGCACACCATTCAGGCCCGTGCCTTCTTGACTTCGCCGAGTGATGTCGTCGAAATCTTTATGTCTGATGACCGTCCGAGCGTTCCGGCGATCGCTATCGATGGACAGTTTATTACCTGTGATGGCACCGTTGAGAGCGTGGCGGTGCGTCGTGGGCCCGGTGATGTGCTGCTGCTGGATTACGGCCCCGAGAGCTTCTATAACTCGGTGAGCCGCGTATTCTACGGAGTCCGTCATGATCGATGAGCTGCAGGTTTCTAACATTGTACTCATTCGCGAGGCGACGCTGGTGCCGAGTGCCGGCCTGACTGTCCTGACCGGTGAGACCGGCGCCGGCAAGACTGCGCTGCTCTCGGCGCTCAAGCTTATTTTGGGTGAGCGCGCCGATTCGTCGACGGTTCGCGAGGGCGAGGCGCTTGCCAGCGTCGAGGCGCGCCTGTTCGACGGCCCGCACGACACGGATGGTTTCACCGTGCAGCGCAGCCTTTCTGCCGAGGGCCGCAGCCGCGTAAAAATTGACGGCCGCATTGCCAGCGTGCGCGAGCTTTCGGAGCGCGTCGGCGTGATGATGGATCTATGTGGCCAACACGAGCATCAGCGCTTGCTCGATCCATCGCATCACGTTGCGATGGTCGATGCCTGGGCGGGGCGCTCTGCGCTCGAGGCGCTGGATGCGTACCGCACCTGCTTTAAGGCTTCGCGCGCTGCCGCTAAGGAGGTTCGACGTGTCGAAGAGGCCTCGCGTGCGCAGGGGAGCCGCGTCGAGGAGGCGCGCTTTGCGCTCGAGCGCATCAGCGAGGTCGACCCCAAACCGGGCGAGTATGAGGAACTCGAGGAACTGCTGCCGCGCTCCGAACATGCCGAGGTACTGGTTGCCACGGCTAACGATGCCCATGCATCGCTTGCCTCCGAAGGGGGAGCGCTCGATGCCGTGAACAGCGCCGTGGCAGAGCTTTCCCGTATGGCTACCGTCGATCGCAAACTGGGCGACATTGCCGATGCGCTTTCGGATGCCTGCATCTCCCTTGAGGATTGCGCGAACGAGCTTCGTGCCTATCGCGATGGCGTCGCCTTCGACCCGCGCGAGCTCGCTCGCATGCGTGAGCGGTATTCCGACCTCAAGGGCCTGTTGCGTCAGTGGGGTCCCACCATGGACGATGTTTTTGCTATGCGCGATCGCTCGCAAGAGCTGCTGTCCCTGGTCGATGATGGCGATGAACAGATCAAAAAGGCGCGTGAGGCACTCGGGAGCGCTGAGCGCGAGTTGTTTGCCGCTGCCAAGGCACTTAAGCGCGCCCGCAATACGGCGGCCCCGCGCTTCTGTCACGAGGTTGGCCGCCAGATGGCTCGCCTGGAAATGGGCGGCGCCGAGCTCGTCTGGGAGTCGCGCGATCTTCCCCGTGCTGAGTGGACGCCCGTTGGTCCTTCGAGCTACGAGCTGCTATACCGCAGCGGTGCTGGTTTGACGCCGCGTCCCCTGCGTCGAATTGCGTCGGGCGGCGAGCTCAGCCGCGTCATGTTGGCAAGCAAAGTTGTCCTCGGTAATGCGGACGGTGTCGATACGCTTGTGTTTGACGAGGTCGATGCTGGTGTCGGTGGCTCCACGGCGCGTGCGCTCGCGGGCGTGCTGGCAGATCTTGCCGCTACGCATCAGGTGATTGTCGTAACCCATTTGGCGCAGGTCGCCGTCATGGCCGACAAGCATTATGTTGTTAGCAAGGAACCGGGCGATGTTCCCCAGACGCATTTGGACGAGGTAACCGGCGAAGCGCGTACCGCCGAGATCGCCCGCATGCTGAGCGGCGATCAGTCCGAGGCAAGCTTGGCCCACGCAAAGCAGATGCTCGAAGAAGCTCGAGGTTAGGTCGTATCAGCGGTGTTGGTGGGACAAAATACCGGTAACTGTTGCCCCGCCGCTTGCTTGTCTGGCCCGACCGTCAGAAACTATGCCGGTTTACTACGATGAATCGATGTAGCTCGAGCACAGCAAAAATTGCAAAAAGAAAACCGCAGGTAGAACGCCTGCGGTTTTCTTTTAAAACGCAATGCGGTCGCATATTCCTGTTTCATCGTAGTAAACCGGCATAGTTTTGTGCCAGGCAGCCAGCGAACCCTGCAAAACCTACTCAACGACCTTATCCGGCTGGATGAGCTCCTCGTAGTAGCTGATATGTTCGCGAGCGTCTTCAATCTCGGGCAGCAGGAAGTTGTAGATGACTTCGATGATCATCGTGGCGCTGATCTTGGAGAACGCAAAGTCGCCCGTCGTCAGCAGCGCTTCGTGGTTGACGGTATTAAAAGTGTAGTCTGCCAGGCGCGCGAGCGGGGATTTGCTGTCGCTGCTGATGACGACTACGGTGGCACCGCAGTCGCGAGCCGCTTTTGCCATGCGATTCAAACGACGCGACTTGCCTGAGTTCGAAATCAGCACGATAACGTCACCCGGGCGTAACGTGAGTGCAAAGCCGATTGATGTCTCGCTAATGGTGCTCGCCATGCAGCGCAGGCCCAGCTGCGAAAACTTAAACGTCGCGTCGAGCGCGACCGCGTTCGTATTGCCCACAGCCGAAAACTCAATAACCCCTGCATGCTTAAGGGCATGCACAACAGCCGCCAGCGTATCGTGGTCGATCCCGTCGATAGTCGCATTAAGCTCGCTCACCTTGGCAGCCAGGATGTTCTTGAGGCTCTGCTCCATATTGTCGAGCGAGACCTCGTCGGTCAGGCCCTCGTTGCGCTGGCTTTCCAAATCCCTCGCCAACGAAAACTGAAAGCTGCGGAAGCTGCCAAACCCAAGCTTGCGGCAGAAGCGTGAAACGGTCGCCTCGGACGTGGCAGCGGCGCGTGAGAGCTGAGCCGCCGTGAGGCGTGGAGCCTCGGACTGGTGCTCCAATATATAGTCGACAATGCGCTGCTCGGACTCGCTGTATCCCTGGTGGGTGCTAATGAGGGAAAGTGCGCTCTTGCTACTATCGGTCATGGATGGCTCCTGGTTGGCATGAAAATCTAATTTGATTCGCAGTGCCATAGTATACGGGCATTTTCAATTACAAGATACACCTTGCCGTTTCAAGTGTTGATGGTAAACTTTCACTTACCGTTTACGGTTATGAAAGAACCTTTCACCGGAGAATTGCACCTTGTCTCTTCTCACGCGGACGGTAGGTTGGTATCTTTCAGTTGTGGAAAAACGCGCATCGAAGCGCGTGTAGGGGAGCGCCCGCGGGCGCTGTACTCAAGAAGGAGGGACACATGGCTAAGTTTGACATCATCGCCGCGACCGGTTGCCCGACCGGCATTGCGCACACCTTCATGGCGAAGGAGGCGCTGGAGAAGGCAGCTGCCGAGCGTGGTCTGACCATTAAGGTCGAGACTCATGGCCAGGTCGGTGTCGAGAACGAGCTCACCAAGAGTGAGATCGCTGGTGCCAAGGCCGTCGTCGTCGCAGCCGACAAGGATGTCCAGGCTGAGCGTTTCGCCGGTAAGCCCATGGTTTCCGTTGGTGTTTCCAAGGCCCTGTCCGTTGAGGCCGCCGGTAAGCTGATTGACCGCGCGCTCGCCGCCAAGGGCGACAGCACGGTTGCAGCCGCTGCCGATGTCGAGGACGAGGTCGAGGAGAAGGAGTCCATCGGCCACATCATCTACAAGCACCTCATGAACGGCGTCAGCCACATGCTGGTCTTCGTCGTTGCCGGTGGTGTTCTGACCGCCGTTTCGTTCCTGTGGGGCATTACGTCCTTCGATTCGACGGCGTCTGACTACAACAGCTTTGCTGCGATGCTCAAGATCATCGGCGGCATCGCCATGAACCTCATGGTTCCGGTGCTTTCCGCCTATATCGCCGAGTCCATCGGCAAGCGCCCGGCGCTCGTCCCCGGCTTTGTTGCCGGTATGATCGCCATCCAGGGCCTGCCTGTTAACGCCGAGACCGGCATGATCGACGCCGGTGGCGCCGGCGTGGGCTTCGGCTTCCTGGGCGGCATCGTTGGCGGCTTCCTCGCCGGCTATGTCATCCTGCTGCTCGAGAAGGTCTTTGCCGGTCTGCCCAAGAACCTGGACGGCCTCAAGGCTATCTTCCTGTACCCGCTGTTCTCGACGGCTATCGTCGGCCTGGTCATGCTCGGCATTTCCGGCCCCATGGCTGCCATCAACACCGCCATGATGGACTTCCTCAAGGGCCTGTCCGCCTCTGGCGCCGTTGTCCTGGGTCTTGCCATCGGCTGCATGTGCGCCTTTGACATGGGCGGCCCGGTCAACAAGGCTGCTTACGTCACCGGTACCGCTATGCTCACCGAGGCTCTGGCCGCCGGTGTTGGCACCGACACTTACAACTTCGGCACCAACTTCATGGCTGCCGTCTCCGCCGCCTGCATCGTTCCGCCGCTGATCACCACCTTTGCCGTCGTTGTCGGCAAGAAGTACTTCAGCCAGGAGGATCACGACGCCGGTGTCGTCAACCTCATCCTTGGTTGCACCCACATCACCGAGGGCGCCATTCCGTTCATGACCAAGAACATCTGGCCCGTCATGCCCATCATGATGCTCGGTTCCTCTATCGCTTCGATCCTGACCATTATGTTTAACGTTCACGATCCGGCGCCTCACGGTGGCTTCCTGGTCCTGCCCGTTGTCGAGAACGGTCCGCTTTGGGTCCTCGCGATCCTCATCGGCGCTGTGGTCGGTGGCATCCTGTTCGTGGCCTTCAAGAAGTACGACTTCGAGAAGAACCAGAAGGCCGCTCCTGCAGCCAAGTCGGTTGAGGCTCCCAAGGCCGCTGCCGTCGAGGCCCCCAAGGCCGAGGCTGCCGACTTCGTGAAGGTCGAGAATGTCTTTGTCGCCGAGGACTTCGCTTCTCGTGACGAGGCTCTGAGCTTCGTTTCCAACCAGGCCGTCAAGGCAGGTATCGCCAGCGACGCCGACGTCGTGATGAACGCCTTCCTGGCCCGCGAGGCCGAGGGCACCACGGGCATGATGGAGGGCTTCG
>CAVKNR010000073.1:0-6571 GCA_963657575.1 Sodaliphilus sp. | reverse complement strand
CGGAACTTTGCATTAACCGGCCGTCCCTCTGCCAGCGACTGCCAGCCTTCTAGCAACAGGCCAAACAGCTGAATCTGGTTGTCGCGCATGCGCACGGCAAAACGATCGAGCTCGTTGAACGCCGCGTCGTCGGTTACCGGCAAGCCGGAAAGGAGCCGCCGTGCCGCCAGCACCATGCGCACCCAGATAGCCATCGCCTTAAGCCCACGTACGTCGAGCGCCTCCCGCACCACCGTCATCTCGTCGTCGCGCTCGTCGGTTCCCGCAAACGACCCGTCAAAGAGCTCCACCAGCATGCTATCGGCCCGTATAACAATCCCCGCGATGTCGAGCTCGCAGTCGTAGGCCTTGCTCGTTTTGAGCTGCTGTAGAACGCCGCCGTCATCTCCCCGCTCGGTCAGGCATCGCTTGACCTCGATATGCGCGGACAGCATGTCGAGTGCGGTATGGGATGTCTCGATTTCTGGCACGGCCAGGTTCGTAGGAAGCCCAAGCCCGTTGTCCCCATAGCAAACAGCCGTCAGTGTCTGGGCCACCCTCCATGAAACAGGGTCTATTTCGCAGGCCGCCCGTTCGCCCCCGCGCTCGATGACCGATGCCATATAGCGGGCGAGCTTTGTATTGGACACGCTGACCGCTGCCAGATATACGCCAAGCGCCTCGGCGGGCGTTGGCTCTGGAGCCGGATCGTCGGCATCGATCGTGCCCAGCGCTGCTCGGCAGATATCGGCCCCGTGCCCCGTCAGAGCAAGATCGACCCCATACTGTCCAGCAAGTTCAAGGACCGCTTCACGGTCCAAAAAGGCGTCCGCCAAGCCCATCGCCGCATCGCATCGGCCCGCCTTAAGCAAAATCCGGGCCGCCCTCGGAACAAGTTCGGGGCGAACCTCGGCCACCAACTTACGCAAACGCAAGCGTCCGTTATCCTCCGTGCCCAGACACGCAAAACTCCGCTCGGCGGGATCCAAGCCAAAGATCGGGTAGTCGCGAACAAAGTAGGACTGGTCGACCATCGACAGCCTCACCCCGCAAGCCTCGAGTTCCGAGATATTGCCCTCGCCCATCAAAACCATGAGACATGCCACGCAAAACAGCGCATTATTGTCGAGCGAAGCCAGATCGACAAGTGCCGCGCCATATACGTTGACAATCTCGTTTTCGAGCAGACCGGCTACGTCGCCTTGGCCATACAGACCCGTCTGCAATGCCGAAACGAGCTCGGGCACGCCCTGCGTGAGCTGATAAAAGTCGAGCGATGTGCTGATCGAAAACGCCGATGCCCACGCCGAATACTCATAGGCATGCACCTTGAGCATCTGCGCATTGATCTTAACCGAATCGCCCAGCCCATGAATCAGTTGACGATTTGAAGGACGGCAGGAGATAAAGACCCCTATCCCCATAGCGCGCAGGCCGCGAATCCTGTCGATGAGGTCCTCGGTATCGTGCTGATCGAGGTTTGGCACATTATCAATCGCGATAAGGGAATGCGGTTTGTCTTTGAGTTCTTCGGTAACCACCTCGAGCTGCATAAACACCTCGCGCCCAATGGCGCGATCGGCCTCGATAATCCGCACGGGGCCTCGCGTCGGGTCGCATTTAACCTCATGGGTGTACTGCAGCAGCACCGAGGTCTTCCCAAACCCGTCGGGCGCATAAAGAACCACGATGCCGGCCTTTCGGCCCTTGGCGATAAGCTCATTCATCAAGCGTTCGCGTCGCACCATATAGCCTCCGCCCAGCGGCATCAGCTCGAGGTCGTCTATACCGCTCAAATCATTTACCATGCCCGCTCCTCAACTCGACCGTATGGACACTGTAGCCGCAAGACCATACAAGCCGCGCTATGAATAGAGCGACCTTGTGTTTTAGGTTGTCTTTTGGTACGCAAGCGGCAAGTTTTTGTACAGCGAGGGCCGATTGTTATTAATCCCCCGACTAATCGGTCTTTAAGCAGGTAAATGAGCTTGTCAGCTTGTCCCATCTAAGCGGCAGTGTAACGCAGATGAACAAGGTTCAGCCATGTCATTCAACTCGCCTAGCACCCGCTACCGTCTACGACCTTCTAGTGGCATTTTTGCATAGAATCTGGTATAGAATGAATCAAGCTGTTGGACATCCGGCATTCGTCAAGCTTGCGGCAAGTTTTTGGTCAAGTGGGCGGACAGGGATAGCAAAAAGGCCCCCGCAAAGCGGAGGCCTTAGGCAAGGCTATGTCGAGCTGCAGGATTCGCGCTACTCGCAGAGCGAAAGGGCGGCCTCGTCGGCAACGACAACGCAGTTGGTGTGCAGCTGCAGGATCGAAGCCGGGCACTCGGGCGTAACCGGACCATAGCACATGTCGTGCACGGCCTGAGCCTTGGCCTCGCCGTTGGCGACGACCAGGATCATGCGGGCATACATGATGGTCTGGGTACCCATGGTGTAGGCCTGACGGGGAACATCGTCGATGCTGTCGAACAGGCGGCTGTTGGCCTGAATGGTGCTCTCGGTGAGGTCGACGCAGTGCGTACCCTTGGAGAAGTGGTCATCGGGCTCGTTGAAGCCGATGTGGCCGTTGTTGCCAATGCCGAGCAGCTGCAGATCCGGGTAACCGGCGTCAGCGACGATCTTGTCGTACTCAGAGCACGCAGCGGCGGCGTCGGGGTTGGAACCGTCGGGCACATGCGTGTTGTTCAGGTCGATGTTGATGTGATCGAAGAAGTTCTCACGCATGAAGTAGTGATAGCTCTGGGGATCGTCGTGCGAAAGGCCACGATACTCGTCCAGGTTGTAGGTGCTGACCTCGGCAAAGTCGACGTCGCCCTTCTTGTACCAAGCGGCGAGCTGCTTGTAGGCGCCGATCGGGGTGGAGCCGGTGGCAAGGCCCAGCACACAGTCGGGCTTGAGGATAACCTGGGCCGAGATGATATTAGCGGCCTTGCGGCTCATATCCTCGTAGTCTTTAGCTTTAATGATCTTCATTACGCGTCCTTTCTCGTACAAGAGAGGCAAGGCTCCCTTACAAGCACTTGCCCGCGGCCCGCGTCGGCCGCAACCAACGTGTGCGGCCACCAGGGCGAGGTCGCGTAATGTATATGTCTCGTGTCTAACCGCGTCGAGGCCCCTGCCCGTCCACGGTGACCCAAAGCTGTTTAGCCTCGGACAAAACACATCTTGCCACGGAGGGCGTCCTCTTTCAAGGGCGCCCTCCGTAAACGTGTTTGAATTGTAGGCTAATGGCCACGTGCACTTGCTAGCGCTCACGAGCAACGATGAGCTGGTCCATCTCTTCGACATGCACGCCAACGGAGCCCTTGATGCTCGAGAACTCAACGGAGTTGCACACCAAGATGGGAACCGTCACATCGTAGCCCTCGGCAGCAATTGCCTCGCGATCGAACTCAATGAGTACATCGCCCTTATGGACGATGTCACCCACTTGCGCATGTACGGTAAAGTGCTTGCCCTCGAGCTGAACAGTGTCCAAACCAACGTGGATGAGCACGTCCAAGCCATCGACCGTGTTAAGCGCAACAGCGTGTCCCGTGGGAAAAATGGCCTCGACCTTGGCATCAGCCGGTGCAATCACACGCGTTCCGGTGGGCTGAATCGCCACGCCCTGGCCCAAAAGGCCGGTAGCAAACGTCTGATCGTTTACCTCGGAGAGCGGAATGACGTCACCCGAGATGGGAGCATCCAACGTAAGGACTCGACCACGCATACCAAAAGACCTTAGGACTTTAGTGAACATGCTCCCCCTCGGACATACCGATCAACCAAAATAACCTTAACAGTTTACCACTTGGCACCCGTTTTTGACCATTAGGGAAGTTCGCGCTTGACAACCTCAACGATGTCGTCGACAACGCGCTGGGTCAGCTCGTGCGTCTCGGCCTCGGCCATCACGCGGACCAGCGGCTCGGTGCCGCTCGGGCGCACCAGAATGCGGCCGCGGCCGTCAAGCTCCTTCTCGGCAGCAGCGACGGCATCCCAGATGGGCTGGCAATCGTCCAGACCAGCCTTGTTGTCGGAATGCACGTTGACGAGTACCTGCGGGTACTTCTTCATGATACCGGCAAGATCGGTGAGGGTGCGACCGGTACGCTTGAGCACGGCCAGCAGCTGCAGAGCCGTCACCAGGCCGTCGCCGGTGGTATTGTGCTCCAGGAAGATGATGTGGCCGGACTGTTCGCCGCCGATGACGGCGCCGTCCGCGAGCATGCGCTCCAGAACGTAGCGGTCGCCCACGGCGGTCTGGACCATCTCGAAGCCCTGCTCCTTCATAGCGATGGAGAAGCCCAGGTTGCACATGACGGTCGAGACGATCTCGGAGTTGGCGAGCTTGCCGCGAGCGGCGAGGTCAGAACCGCAGATAGCCAGGATGTAGTCACCGTCGATCTCATTGCCCTCGCTGTCCACAAAGAGCACGCGGTCGGCGTCGCCGTCGTGGGCCAGACCGATGTCAGCGTGGGTGCGCAGCACGAGCTCGCGCAGGGGCTCAAGGTGCGTAGAGCCGCACTCAACGTTAATGTCGGTGCCGCAGTAATCGGTGTTGATGGCATGGACCGTGGCACCCAGGCGCTGCAGCGCGGCGGGCGTAGTCTGGCAGGAAGCACCGTGACCGCAGTCGACGGCAACGACCAGGCCATCGAGCCTCAGGCCATCAAGCGTATCGATGGCATGATCGACATATGCCTTGCGGGCGTCCTTCATCTTGATGATGTGGCCCACGCCGGCACCGGTCGGCAGCGTGTCGGCAGCCATGGCTTCCTCGGACATGACCCAGGCGCTGATCTCTTCCTCGACAGCATCGGGAAGCTTCATGCCCTTGCGGCTAAAGAACTTGATGCCGTTGAACTCCGGCGGATTGTGCGAAGCGGAGATGACAATGCCGCCATCGAGCTCGTTCTGAACGGTGAGCAGTGCCACGGCAGGCGTGGGGATAACGCCGCAGCAGTGCGGGCGGCCGCCCTCGGCCATAATGCCGGCGGTCAGAGCGCTCTCGAGCATGGTGCCCGAAAGGCGCGTGTCACGGCCGATGCAGATATCCGGACCAAGGAACTTGGTCGCCGCGCGGCCCAGGCGAAACGCGAGGTCGCACGAGAGGTCGGCATTGGCGACGCCACGGACGCCGTCGGTACCGAAGATGTTCTGGGGCATAGGATCGCTCCTTCCCTAGCAGACGATATGCAACCGCCCACCCTAGTCGAAAAAGAAAAGCGGGACCCGCCGAGGAATCGGCAGGCCCCGCTTGTACATTGTATCTCGAAAGGAGATAAAACCTTAGCGCTTGGAGAACTGGGGAGCGCGGCGGGCCTTCTTGAGGCCGTACTTCTTGCGCTCGACCACGCGAGCATCGCGCGTAAGGAAACCGGCCTTCTTGAGGTCAGCACGGTAGTCGCCAGCGTTCAGAAGAGCACGAGCGATGCCCAGGCGCAGAGCGCCGGACTGACCGGAAATGCCGCCGCCATCGCACAGAGCGATAACGTCGAACTGACCGGCGGTGTCGGTCACCTTGAAGGGAGCAAGGGCGTTCTCAACGAGCTGATGACGGCCGAAATACTGCTCGGCATCACGCTTGTTGATGGTCACCTTGCCGGTGCCGGGGACGAGACGGACGCGGGCGACGGCGTTCTTACGACGGCCGGTACCCTGGTAAACAACGGTGTTCTCAGCCATCTTTAAGCCTCCAGCTCAATCTTCGTGGGGTTCTGGGCAGCATGCGGATGCTCGGCACCAGCGTAGACCTTAAGCTTGGTCATCTGGGCACGGCCGAGGGTGGTCTTGGGCAGCATACCGCGAACGGCGCGCTCGATGACCTTCTCCGGGTGCTTCTCCATAGCCTGGCGGAAGCTCTCAGCCTTGAGGCCGCCGTTGTAGCCGCTGTGGCGATAATAGGTCTTCGTGTCGGCCTTGTTACCGGTAAGCTGGACCTTATCGGCGTTGATGACGACAACGAAGTCGCCGCAGTCGCTGTTGGGCGTGAACTGGGGCTTGTTCTTACCGCGCAGGATCATTGCGATCTGGGTGGCAAGACGGCCCAGGACAGCACCATCGGCGTCGACGAGAACCCAGTTGCGCTGGACCTCGCCCTGCTTGGCGTAGTGAGTCGATTTCGAAATCACTTAGACTCCTCCATGTACAGTACGTGTTGTTACAGAGATTCACGGGGCTCTGCAAGTAACCCGTCCATATTACCCCGCTCGCCGTACGAGTCAACAGGTATTTTGGCTCCGACCAGAGTTTCTGCACATGTCATCCACGAGCCGTGATTTTTCCTGCTGTTTAGCTTTTGTCAATTTTTGAGGGTTCGCCGTCGTTAGCGCTCAACGAACTCTTGGATTTCCGCGAGCAGGCGCTTTGCCTCCTGACGGCCCTGGATATACAGGTCGAGGAGCTTTGCCGGATCGTGCTCAACGTGGCCGACCTCGACCGGCTTTTGCGGAGCAACGACCAGTGCGCGGCCCTCGCGCTCATACTTCCACAGGTGCATGCGCTGGATGTTGTAGCGGTCGTGGCGCGTCTCGATTCCCTCGAGCAGATAGGGGTAGTCGGCATAGCGGGCGCGCGCGGCAGGCATAAACTCGTA
>CAVKNR010000072.1:0-6589 GCA_963657575.1 Sodaliphilus sp. | reverse complement strand
GTATTTATGCTCGCAATTAAGCTCGAGGTTGGCTACACTATCCCTTGACCATTAAAGGGGTACGAGATACCCACATGGAATTACATAGCTGCCATAGAGCAGCCCTTCCTTGTGGGTGTCTGGTCCGCTTTGAGCGGTCGGGCATCTATTTTTTTGACTGTGTCAGCAGTCAAGACATGTGAGGAAGGAGATCGATGGGCACGACTTCCCCCAAGGCGGTCATCATGGACGAGACCGCCGTCAACCGAGCGATGACCCGCATCGCGCACGAGATTCTCGAGCGCAACGAGGGCTGTGAAGACCTCGCTCTGGTCGGCATCGTCACGCGCGGCGACCTTCTGGCAAAGAAGCTCGCCGAAGAGATCAAGGAGATCGAGGGCGTCGAAGTTCCGCTCGGCAGCCTCGACATCAGCTTCTACCGCGATGACTATGCGACCAATTTCGCTCCCGCGATCCACGCTACCAACATTCCCT
Source organism: Sodaliphilus sp. (assembly GCA_963657575.1). Taxonomy (GTDB): domain Bacteria; phylum Actinomycetota; class Coriobacteriia; order Coriobacteriales; family Coriobacteriaceae; genus Collinsella. The sequence continues at coordinate 6,115 of CAVKNR010000072.1, read as the reverse complement.
TTAGCGTCGACGGCAAGCGCGTCGTGCTGGTGGACGACATCCTGTACACGGGTCGTACCATCCGCGCCGCTCTGGACGCCGTCATGGACCTGGGCCGCCCGAGCCGCATTGAGCTGGCAGTTCTCGTTGACCGCGGTCACCGCGAGCTTCCCATCTCGCCGGACTTTGTCGGCAAGAACGTTCCCTCGTCGCACGAGGAGAACGTGCACCTATATATGAAGGAAGTCGACGGCCGTACCGCTGTCGAGATCAACGACGTCGCGCCGGGTTCCCACGTGGGCTCCGCGCCGCTGGGAGGTGAGTAGTACCGTGGCGTTCAACCATAAGCACCTGATCGACATTACCGAGTACTCCGAAGAGGATATTAAGCTCATCCTCGAGACCGCCAAGGCGTTCTCCGAGGTCAACGAGCGTGCGATCAAGAAGGTCCCCACGCTCAAGGGCAAGACCATCGTCAACATGTTCAACGAGCCCTCGACGCGCACCCGCAGCTCCTTCGAGCTCGCCGAGAAGCGTCTTTCGGCCGACAGCCTCAACTTTGGCGGCTCCTCGACCTCCACGGTCAAGGGCGAGAGCCTCATCGACACCGTCGAGACCCTCAACGCCTACAAGATCGACTGCATCGTCGTGCGCGATAAGCACGCCGGCGCTCCCTACATCGTCACGCAGAACTCGCCCGCGAGCGTCATCTGCGCCGGTGACGGCAAGCACAACCACCCCACGCAGGCCCTGCTGGACCTGTACACCATTTGGCAGCACAAGGGTGACTTCCACGGTCTGAAGGTCGCTGTCGTCGGCGATATCTCACACTCCCGTGTCTGCGGCTCGCTGATTCCAGCCCTTAAGATCATGGGCTGCGAGACCTACGCCGTCGCCCCCGGCACGCTGCTGCCGCCGGCGCCCGAGGTTCTGGGCTGCGACCACGTGACGAGCGACCTCGATTCCGTCCTGCCCGAGCTGGACGTCGTCTACATGCTGCGCGTGCAGCAGGAGCGCCTCGAGGGTGCCCCGTTCCCCACGATTCGCGAGTACCACAAGCTCTTCGGCCTGACCAAGGACCGCGAGAAGCTCATGAAGCCCGACGCGATCATCTGCCACCCGGGCCCCATCAACCGCGGTGTCGAGTTCGATTCCTATATGGCCGACCACCCGCAACGCTCCGTCATCCTGGAGCAGGTCTACGCCGGTATCTGCGTGCGTATGGCTATCCTGTATCTGCTGCTTGGAGGTGCCGATAATGGCCTTGCTTCTTAAGAATGCCCACGTCGTCGATCCGTCTGTCGAGCTTGACGGTGTCGTTGACGTCCTGATTGACGGCGACAAGATCGCCGAGGTCGGTGAGAATCTCGCTGCCGAGGGAGCCGAGGTCCGCGACCTTTCCGGCAAGTACCTCGTCCCCGGCCTGGTGGATATGCACGTTCACCTTCGCGAGCCCGGCTACGAGGTCAAAGAGGACATCGAGAGCGGTACCCGCGCAGCTGCCAAGGGCGGCTTTACCGGCGTGTGCTCCATGCCCAACACCGATCCCGTCACCGATAACGGCACTGTCGTGGAGTTCGTCAAGTCCCGTGCTGCCGAGGTCGGTCACTGCCGCGTCTATCCGTCGGGTGCCATGACCCGCGGTCTTAAGGGCGAGGCCATGTCCGAGATGGGCGATATGGTCGCCCACGGCGCCGTCGCCTTCACCGACGACGGTCGCGGCGTGCAGGGCGCGGGTATGCTCCGTCGTTGCATGGACTACGGCAAGATGTTCGGCAAGGTCTTTATGAGCCACTGCCAGGACGAGGACCTGGTCGGCCACGGCCAGATCAACGAGGGCAAGGTCTCGACCCGTCTGGCTCTCGAGGGTTGGCCGGCTGCCGGCGAGGAGCTCCAGATCGCCCGCGACATCGAGATCGCCAAGCTGACTGGTGCCAAGCTGCACATCCAGCACATCTCCACCGCCCATGGCCTGGAGATCGTGCGTGCCGGTAAGGCCGCTGGCGTTCAGGTTACCTGCGAGGCTACCCCGCACCACATGTTCCTGACCGAGAACGACCTGGACGAGACCTACAACACCTCGCTCAAGGTCAATCCGCCGTTGCGTACCGAGGAGGATGCCGAGGCCATCCGTCAGGGCGTCATCGACGGCACCGTCGACGCTATCGTCACCGATCACGCTCCCCACACCCCGTGGGAGAAGGCCCGCGAGTTCGAGCTTGCGCCCTTTGGCATGATCGGCCTCGAGACCTCGCTGTCGCTCGTGCTCACCGAGCTGGTCAACACGGGCAAGATGAGCATGGGCCGTATGGTCGAGCTCATGGCCATCAAGCCGCGTGAGATCCTGGGCCTCGACCAGGTTCAGGTCAAGGCGGGCTCCGTTGCCGACCTGACCGTGTTCGACCCCTCTGCCACCTGGACGGTCGGCGAGGACGGTTACGAGTCGCGCGCCGAGAACTCCGGTTTTGCCGGCCGCACGCTTACCGGTCGTGCTACCGATGTGTTTGTCGGCGGTAAGCAGACGCTCGCCGACGGCTGCATCTGCTAGCATAGCCTTATCGCTTTTGTGCGCGGTGCCCTTGCGGTGCCGCGCTTTCTGTTCGTTTTGACCATGCAACCGCATGGGGGATTGGAGCGTCTATGCCCACACCTTCCACTGCACGCATGCACGACTTCGAGGTCGTCTCGAACCAGGAGATCGCCGACGGCATCTTCTCGCTCGTCATCTCGGCCCCCAAGCTTGCAAGTGCGCTCAAGCCCGGTCAGTTTGTGAACATCGCCGTGCCCGGCGATGCGTCCTCGCTGCTTCGCGTGCCCTTGAGCTTCTATCGCGCTGACGCCGAGGCCGGTACCGTCGAGCTGTGGTACGCCGTCGTGGGCGACGATACCCGTCGTTTGTCCCAGATGGGCCCTGGCTCCACCTCTAACCTGCTGGGCCCTGGTGGCCGTGGTTGGATGGTACCCGAGGGCACCAAGAAGGCGCTGCTCGTGGCGGGCGGCATCGGCGTTCCGCCCGTGTTGTGTCTTGCCGGCATGCTTGCCGAGCGGGGCGTGAATGTCGATGTGTGCCTGGGCTTTGGCACCGCTTCCAAGGCCGTGGGTGTCGATGAGTTCCGCGCGCTGGGCGCCACGGTTAACGTGTGCACCGATGATGGCACGCTGGGCACGCACGGATTTTGCACCGACCCGGCAGCCGAGCTGCTCGGCGAGGGTGGCTACGACTATGTGGCCAGCTGCGGCCCCGCTGTCATGATGAAGAAAGTCGCCGCCGCTGCCGCCGAGGCCGGTGCGTACTGCGAGGTGTCGCTTGAGCGCATGATGAGTTGTGGCTTTGGCGCCTGCAACACCTGCAATGTCGAGACGGTCGACGGTATGAAGGGTGCTTGCATGTGCGGCCCCGTGTTCGATGCTTCCAAGGTGGTGGTCTTCTAGTGGGTACCGTGAACATGGCCGTCGATTTCGGCGGCGTCAAGATGCAGAACCCCATCAACACCGCAGCCGGTACCTTTGGCTACGGCTGGCAGTTCCAGAACTTTTTTGATGTTTCCCAGCTGGGCGCCATCACCACCAAGGGCTGCGCTGCCGAGCCCTGGCCCGGCAACCCCGCGCCCCGCATGGCCGAGATTCCCGGCGGTATGATCAACTCCGTGGGCCTTCAGAACCCCGGCGTGGCCGCCTTTGCTCGCGAGTCCGGTCCGTGGCTCGAGCAGCTGTCCAAGGACGGCTGCCAGGTCATCTGTCAGGTTGCCGGCCACTCCGTTGACGAGTTTGTCCGCGCACTCGAGATGTATGTCGAGCTGTGCCCCTGGGCTGCCGGCTACGAGATCAACGTGAGCTGCCCCAATATCGCCGCCGGCGGTGCCGCCATGGGCTCCACGCCCGAGGGCGCCTCTTCCGTTATGGCTGCCTGCCGCAAGGTGACCGATAAGCCGCTGTTCGTAAAGATGGCGCCGGTTAACGTTGCCGAGATTGCCAAGGCTCTCGAGGCCGCCGGCGCCGACGGCCTTTCGGTCATCAACTCCATCCAGGGCATGGCTATTGACGTGCACACTCGCAAGTCCCGCGTGGCCAAGCCCAAGGGTGGCCTTTCGGGCCCGCTGTGTCACCACATCGCCGTGCGCATGGTCTGGGAGGTCGCCCAGGCCGTCGATATCCCCATCAACGGTGTCGGCGGCGTCATGACGGGCGAAGATGCGGCCGAGTTTATCCTCGCTGGCGCCACCTGCGTGTCGGTCGGCATGGCCAACTTCGTCGATCCGTGCGCTTCGATTAAGATCGCGCACGAGCTCGAGGCCTGGGCCGAGTCCCAGGGCGTAAAGGACATCAACGAGCTGGTAGGTGCTTTCGAATGCTAGAGACCGATGCCCGCGACCGCGTAATCGTCGCCCTCGACTGCGATCGTGAGCGTGCGCTCGAGCTCGCCCACGAGCTTTCGGGCCATGCCGCCTGGCTTAAGGTTGGTATGACGCTCTATTACGCTGAGGGCCCCGAGATCGTCAAGACCTTTAAGGACCTGGGCTTTAAGGTCTTCCTTGACCTTAAGTTCCATGATATTCCGCATCAGGTTCGCGGTGCCGCCCGTTCGGCCTCGCTTGCCGGTGCCGACCTGCTCTCGGTTCACGGCTTGGGTTCGGGCGCCATGCTCGCTGCTTGCCGCGAGGGTGCCGAGGAGGCGCGCGAGGACCGCGCCAAGCTCGTCGCCATCACCGTTCTCACGAGCATGAACCAGGATTCGCTGACCGAGATCGGCGTCGAGTCGCCGGTGGCCGAGGAGGCCGCCCGCCTGGCAAAGCTCGCTCAGGCCAACGGCATCGATGGCATCGTGTGCTCGCCGATGGAGGCTCACGACATGCGTGAGCTGCTGGGACCTGATGCCCTGATCGTGACTCCGGGTGTGCGTCCGGTGGGTGCCGCCTTAGGCGACCAGTCCCGCGTGGCGACGCCTTCCCAGGCTATCGAGCGTGGCGCAAGCCACATTGTGGTGGGCCGTCCCATCACCGGCGCCGACGATCCGGTTGCCGCCTTTGACGCTATTGTCGCCGAGCTGGTCGAAAACGTCGCGTAAAAGATTCCCCTAAGTCACCACTTTTTGGTCTCATTAGCACAAAATAGCCCCTGTGCCTGCGTAAACTTTCCCATCCTTTGTGTGGAATCGCAGGTCAGGGGCTTAACTTTGGGCGCAGTATATTGCACTTTTTGCGGGTATCGTCTAACCTATGGAGCCGCGATTGGGCATTTTGTACGTTCTACGTGCTAAAATGCCAATTATTGAATCAGATATAACCCAACTATTTGGAGGTACGAATGGCACTCCCCCAGCTTACCGATGAGCAGCGCAAGCAGGCTCTTGAGAAGGCTGCTGCCGCACGTCACGCCCGCGCTGAGCTTCGCGAGCAGATCAAGAAGGGCGAGAAGTCCCTCGAGTCCGTGCTCAACTCCGATGACCCCATCGCTTCCCGCATGAAGGTTTCCACCCTCATCGAGTCTCTTCCTGGTTATGGCAAGGCCAAGGCCGCCAAGATCATGGAGGAGCTCGGTATCTCCGCTACCCGTCGCGTCCAGGGCCTCGGCGTCCGTCAGCGCGAGCAGCTCCTCGAGCAGCTGACCAAATAAGTGAGCGCTCAGGATTCCAAGCTCTTTGTGATTTCTGGACCGTCAGGCGCAGGCAAGGGTACGCTCGTCACTCGTGTGCGCGAGCGCCGCTCGAACCTGGGCCTGACGGTTTCGGCTACCACGCGAGCACCACGCAAAGGTGAGGCCGACGGCGTCAACTACTTTTTTCTGACGCGCGAGGAGTTCGACCGCCGCGTGGCAAACGGTGAGTTTGTTGAGTGGGCCGAGGTCCACGGTAACTGCTACGGCACGTTGGTGAGCGAGGTCCAGTCCAAGCTCGCCTCTGGTTCGTCTCTCATCTTGGAGATCGATGTCCAGGGTGCCCTGCAGGTCAAGGAGCGTTTCCCCGAGGCCGTGCTGATCTTTATCAAGCCACCTTCGCTCGAGGTGCTTCGCGAGCGTCTAGTCGGTCGCGGTACCGAGACGCCCGAGACGATTGAGCTGCGTATGGCAAACGCCGCCGATGAGCTTGCCCTTGCCGACCGCTACGACGAAGTCGTGGTAAATGACGATCTCGACCGCG
>CAVKNR010000071.1:0-6589 GCA_963657575.1 Sodaliphilus sp. | reverse complement strand
GTCGATGTGCGATTCCTTGATCGGGAACGGCTCCGCGAAGTGGCACGCGCAGCAGTGACCAGGTGCAACTTCCTTAAACTCGGGAAGCTTCTCAGAGCAGATACCCTGAGCGATCGGGCAGCGAGTGTGGAAACGGCAACCGGTCGGCGGATCCAGCGGCGACGGCGGATCGCCAGCGAGGATGATGCGCTTGCGGGTCTTCTGGATATCAGGATCGGGAACCGGCACGGCAGACAGCAGCGACTGCGTGTACGGATGGTGAGGCTCGCTGTAGAGCGTCTTCCAGTCCGAAACCTCAACCATCTTACCCAGATACATAACGGCAACGCGATCGGAAATGTGCTGCACGACGGACAGGTCGTGAGCGATAAACAGATACGCGGTACCGAACTTGTCCTGGAGCTCCTTAAGAAGGTTCAGAACCTGGGCCTGAATGGATACGTCAAGTGCAGAGACAGGCTCGTCGCAGATAATCAGCTTGGGCTTCAGAGCGAACGCGCGGGCGATGCCGACACGCTGGCGCTGGCCGCCCGAGAACTCGTGCGGATAACGGTTGATGTGCTCGGGATTCAGACCGACGACGTCCAGCAGCTCGCGGACGCGCTCGATACGCTCCTCCTTGGTACCCACGCCATGAATGGTCATGGGCTCGGAGACGATCTCGCCGATGGTCATACGGGGATTGAGCGAAGCATAGGGATCCTGGAAGATGAACTGCATCTCGCGACGCATGTCCTTGATCTCATGCTTGCTCATCTCGGCAACATCTTTACCCTGGAAGAACACCTTACCGGCGGTCGGCTTGGTCAGGCGCATGATGGTGCGACCCGTCGTGGACTTACCGCAACCAGACTCACCAACCAGACCAAAGGTCTCGCCCGGATAAATCTCGAACGAAATGTCATTTACTGCAGAGACAACACGCTTGGAGAAGCGCTTGGCGAACATGCCGGACTCAGCGGGGAACTCCTTAGAGAGGTGCTCGACCTTCAGCAGCGGAGTACGCTCGTTGGTATCTGCCATTACGCCTCGCCTCCCTTCTTGGAATCCTTGCGCGTACGGGACGTCTCAGGAGCGTTCTTGAGGAACTCGGGGTCACCGGAGTAGTGGCACGCAGAGTAATGACCAGACTCGGTGACAACGCGCTCGGGGCGCTGCTTGCGGCACTTGTCCGTCGCATAGGGACAACGAGGCGAGAACACGCAGCCCTCAGGCAGGTTCATGAGCGAAGGCGGGTTGCCGTGAATCGGCGTAAGCGGCTTCTTCTCTTCGATGGCCTGCTCCGGGATGGAGCGGATAAGGCCCCAGGTGTAGGGGTGGCGGCTCTCGTAGAAGATTTCCTCGGCAGTACCGAACTCGACGGGACGGCCGGCGTACATAACCATGATCTTGTCGGCCATATCAGCGACAACACCCAGGTCATGGGTAATCATGATGATGGCGTTGCCGTTCTTCTCCTGCATTTCCTGCATAAGCTCAATAATCTGAGCCTGAATGGTAACGTCCAGGGCAGTCGTGGGCTCGTCGGCAATCAAAATATCGGGATCGCAGGCAAGAGCCATGGCAATCATGACGCGCTGACGCATACCGCCAGAGAACTGGTGCGGATACTCATTGACGCGCTTCTCGGGCTCGGGAATACCAACGAGGTCCAAAAGCTCGGTGGCACGCTTGAGCGCCTCCTGCTTGGAGTAGCCGCGGTGCAGACGAAGACCCTCGCCCACCTGCTTGCCGATCTTATAGACCGGGTTCAAGGAGGTCATAGGATCCTGGAAGATCATCGCGATGTCGTTACCGCGAATGTGCTGCATCTCTTCCTCGGTCATCTCGAGGATAGAACGACCGCGATAGCGAACGTCGCCGCCCTCGATCTTTCCCGGAGGCATCGAGATAAGACCCATGATGGTCATGGCGGTCACGGACTTACCGGAGCCGGACTCACCGACGACGCCCAGGGTCTCGCCGCGATCGAGCGTGTAGGAGACACCGTCGACAGCGCGAACAACGCCATCCTCGGTGTGGAAATACATCTTAAGGTCATCGACCTCGAGCAGATGCTGGCCCTCGGGAACCGGCTGGTCCTTCAGGTCCACATAGTTCTTGTTCTTCTTCATCCTTATGCGTCCTTCATCTTGACGTCGAGGGCGTCGCGCAGACCGTCACCCAGCAGGGTGAAGGCGAGCACCGTCGAGAGAATTGCCAGACCGGGCATGATCATCATCCAGGGGGCAGTCAGAAGATACTGCTGACCGTCCTGAATCATGGAGCCCCACGAAGGCGTAGGCGGAATAACGCCCATGCCGAGGAAGGACAGAGCGGACTCGGTCAGAATGGCGCCACCAATGTTCATGGTCGCGTAGACCACGATGGAGGCGACGGAGTTCGGGAAGATGTGACGCACGACGATACGAGCATCAGATGCACCCATCGCGCGCGCAGCGTCAACATAATCGTTTTCCTTGACCGTCAAGATTGCAGAGCGGAAGACGCGCGCAATCGAAGGCCAGCCGAGAATGCCGATGGCAAAAAAGACGTTCTGAAGACCACGGCCGATAACGGCGATCATGGCGACAACGAAAAGCACGTACGGGAATGCCAGGAAGATATCCGCGCAGCGCATGATGATCGTATCCCAGATGCCGCCGTAGAAACCGGCTAGGGCACCCATGACCAGACCAATCACCGTGGAGATCGCAGTAGCCATAATACCGACGGAAAGCGAAACACGTGCACCGTAGATAACGCGGACGAGAATGTCACGACCAAGGGCGTCGGTGCCAAACGGGTGCTCTGCACACGGAGCCATCAGCGACGTCTGGGCCATGGTGGTTGAGTCGGAAGCCGTCGGCGAACCGAGCCAGGGCTTAGCCCACAGATCTGCGGTCAGGGCAACCACAACGACGATGATGATCCAGCAGACACCGATAACGGCGAGCTTGTTCTTACGAAGACGCTTAAAAGCGTCGCCCCACAGCGTGCGGGACTTGGCGGGAGCAGATGCGGCCTTGATGGCGGTAGCCTGCTCCTGAGACTGAGAATCAGTTTCCTGCATGAGACGTACCTCCCTTAGGCCTTATCCGACGGACCGCCAAGGCGGATGCGCGGGTCGAGGAATGCATAGCTAATGTCGACGAGCAGGTTGATCACCATGACGACGACGACGATGAGCGTAACGCCGCCCATAACGATGGGCCAGTCACGCATGCTAATGGCGCGATAGACCTCATAGCCGATACCGGGCCAGTTGAAGACCGTCTCGGTCAGGATGGCGCCCGAAAGCATGCCGCCAAAGTCGACACCAATATAGGTAACGACGGGGATGAGTGCATTCTTAAGCGCATGCTTGATGATGATCGCGCGATTGGAGAGACCCTTGGCTTTTGCCGTACGAATGTAATCCTGGTTCATGACGTCAAGCAGCTGCGAGCGCATAATGCGGGCAGCATAAGCGGTCGAAACCGAAGCCAGCGTAATGGTCGGAAGCACATAGTGCATCCAATCCTGATACTGAGAGCTGGCACCGCCGGCACCCGAGATCGGCATGGAGAATGCACCGCCCGTGGCGTCCTTGAGAATGACGCCAAAGAACAGTTGCAGCAACATACCGAGCCAGAAGGCCGGGACGGCAACGAGGATCGACGTGGTGAGCGTTACCAAAATATCCCAGAAGGAATAACGCTTTACCGCCGAAATGATACCCGCACCGATACCCATGATTGCCTCGAGCACGATGGCGCACGCGGCAAGTTTGACCGTATACGGATACTTCTGGGCAAAGATTTCCGTAACCGGCAGCTTGCGCTGATACGAATTGCCCAGATCGCCATGAAGCAGGCCGTTCATGTAATACAAGTAACGGTCCACGAGCGACGTTTGAACGGGGTCGCCGTTCTCGTCAAGGATCGCGTTGCCGTCCTCGTCCGACTGGACCAGGTGATAGCGGACGCGAAGCTGAAGCTCCACCTCGGGGGACAGAGCCTTGTCTCCACCGATCAGCTTGATCGGATCTCCCGGCACGATATTCTGGAGGGCGAACAAAATCAGCGTAACGCCCAAAAACACCGGGATGAACTGAAGCACACGTTTAACGATGTACTTACCCATACCACTCCCCTATCTAGGGATTAACCTAAATGGGATGCCGATCGCCAGACCGGCATCCCAAAATTACCATCAGCCAGTTTACCCCAGGTTAGGGAGAACTGTATGTTTCCCATGAGGTCTACGTAAATACTTGACCCTCACGGAAGCTGCAAACTCTTAGGCGAGCTCAGCGGTACCCAGATCGGCGTGCTTCTGCGGATCGACATAGAGGTGCTTGATGCGATCAGAGCCGGCGATGGTGTGCGTGTAGAACATCACCGGGATGACCGGGCAGTCGGCAGCGACCATTGCATCGGCCTCCTGCATCTTAGCGACGCGCTCTTCGTCGTCAACCGTGGTACGGGCCTCGTCGACCTTGGCGTCGAACTCGGGGTTGTTGTAACCAGAGCGGTTGTCGCCACCGAGGGAGTCGGAGTGGAACAGCGGATACAGGAAGTTATCCATGATCGGGTAGTCAGCAATCCAACCCAGACGACCGAACTGATAGTTAAAGTTCTGATACTGCTCGAGCAGGGCAGACCACTCGGGGGTATCGGAGACAGCGGTAACGCCAACCTTGGCGAGGTCGCCGATGATGGACTCCATGATCTCCTTGTGGCCACCGTCCTGGTTGTAGGACAGAGTCACGTTAATGCCACGATCGCCGTTAGCACCAGCGGGAGCAACCTTGTCGAGGTACTCGTTAGCCTTGTCGACGTCGTAGGCGCAGAACTCCCATGCGCCCTCCTTGTAGCCATCGATGCCCGGAGGAACAATGCCGTCGGCAGGGGTACGGGTACCCTTGAAGATGGTCTTGCAGATGGCCTCACGGTTGATGGCCAGGGAGATACCCCTGCGCAGGTCGGCGTTGTTGAACGGCTCGGCCGTGTTGTTGCAGGTCAGGTAGTAGGTGGAAGGCTCGGCGCCGAGCAGCATGCGCTCGCCGTCACCCATGGTGTAGCCGTCCTTGGACACGCCGCGATCCTTCTTGGCAGCGTCGATCTGAGCAACGGGAACGTCGCAGACATCGAGGTTACCGGCCTGGAACTCCTTGTAAGCGGTCTCCATGTCCTTGATGACCTGGAAGTGGATGCCATCGATCTTGGCCTTGTCGCCATAGTAATCGTCGAACTTCTTGAGGTTGATCTCCTGACCATCCTCCCACTTGCCGTCCATCATGAACGGGCCGTTACCGACCGGTGCAAGGTAGAAGCTCTTGACATCGGACTCGGCGCACTCGGGAACCGGGGCCAGAGCCGGGTGAGAGGCGACGAAGGGGAAGTCGGCGTAAGCGGAAGACAGCTTGACGACGAGGGTCTCATCGTCGGGGCAAGTAACACCGCTGAGCTCGGTAGCGTTACCGGCAAGCAGGTCGTCATAGCCCTCGACCATGGAAAGGTGATAGGAGACCTCGGAAGGGCCGTACTCGGTAGCGATGGCCGACTTGGTGTTGACCAGACGCTCCCAACCGAGCTTGAAGGACTTGGAGGTAACGTCGTCACCGTTGTGGAACTTGGCCTTCTTGATCTTGAAGGTAAACTCGGTGGCGTCGTCGTTGGCCTTGAAGGACTCGCAAGCCAGCGGAACGATCTCGCCCTTCTCGGCGTCATAAGAGGTCAGAGCGTCAAAGAGCTGGTACTCGACCTGAGTGCCCTGGTCCTCCTGGACATTGTAGGGGTCGATGCAGACCGGGTTGTTGATGTAGAAGTTCAGCGTCGAACCGGACTCAGAACCGGAAGCGTCGCCGCCCTTCTTGCCGCATGCGGCAAGAAAAGCCATGGAGCTCGCAGCGAGGGTGCCGCCAACAAAGGCGCGACGACCCATAACGGGCTGGTGGAACATAGAATCAGCCATGCCATCCTCCTTATGAGATAGGACAAAGAAATGTTCAGTCGGACATATGTCGAGACAATCCGATCCGAACCATCAAAACGCCGCCCGCTGCTATGGCTGGTTATGCACAACGGACCAACGTTTCGCAATATAGTAGCGCATTTTATGCACGATTTGGGGCTAATTCCGGTTAACGGTCGAGAATTTCTTTAGTTGGGCGAAGTATGTGGGGATATTTTGACTCTGTTACAAATATGTAAACAAAAAGGGTCCCGCACCTGCGAGACCCATTGCAAACGTATATACGCCGATGCTTAGTAGCCGACGATGCCCTGCGGGAAGAAGAACATGCACAGGACGACGCACACGGCAAAAACAACGGCCATAATTACCGTCAGGCGATCGAGGTTCTGCTCCATGACGCCCGTGGCAGAGCTGGAGTTATACAGCGAGCTAGCGATCATATCCGAAACGCCGGTGCCCTTACCGGAATGCATCAGGACGAGAATCGTCAGCGCCACGGCAGAGACAGCCCAAACGACAAACAGAAGAATCTGGAACGGACCCATAGATAAGCTCCTTAATAGAACAGTTCAAACTCTAGTACTATACCACAATCCCCCGCTCTCCCCTACCTGCCACTCAAGGACGGGGTGGAAATGGCAGAAATACC
>CAVKNR010000070.1:0-6597 GCA_963657575.1 Sodaliphilus sp. | reverse complement strand
CCATGGAGCTGGGAGATCATCAGTATCCGGTTCCTCTCTGTTGATAGAACTCGCCACCGGTAAGCGCCCGGGTGCGGCTAAGGTTAACGTGGCAGATGGCGCAGGCCAGGGCATCGGCGGCATGGTCGGGATGCGGGTCGTGATCGAGCTGCGTGAGCGTACGAACCATATACGCGACCTGCCGTTTGTCCGCGGCGCCGGTGCCCACCACAGCCTGTTTGATCTGCATGGGCGTGTACTCGCCAATCTCGAGCGCGCATTCCGACAGCGCCACGAGTGCAGCCCCACGGGCATGCGCCGTAGGGATGGCCGAGCGAACGTTGGCGCCAAAGTAAATGCTCTCGATAGCAGCGGTATCGGGTTGATAACGCTCCACGACACCCTTGAGGTCGCGGGCAATATGCGACAGGCGCACCGCGAGCGGACTGCCCGCGCTGGTCTCGATACAACCGTAGGCACGGCAGCGAACCTCTCCGCGCCGTTCCTCGATAATTCCCCAACCCGTATGGGCTAAACCAGGATCGATACCCAAAATGACCAAGCCGACCTCCCCTCGTCACAAGCACAGCGCGAGACAAGGCCCCGCGCACTATTCACGAACGTCTGTTCTAGAATAACACAACAGGGCCGAGGTGCTTAGTTGAAGTATCGGGGGTTGGGAGCGAATCCCATCCCATAGTTAGTTCTGCGAGAAGAATGGGAACTGCCTCGGATCCACCGGCGGTTGCGGCATCGGCGTGCCCTGGGGCCCACCCTGCGGGCCGCCCTGGCCGCCCATCATCTTATCGATGGCGTCCTGGACCTCGCCCTCAAACTTCTTCATGCCCTCGTGCAGGCGGCGCTGGCCGTCCTCGGAGCGTAGCTCCTCCATCTGCTCGGGCGAAATACCCAACAGGTCACCCAATATGCCCATCATCTCGCCACGCATGCGCTCGCTTGTATCCTCGTCGGCAAAGCGGTTCACCTCGGCGCGCGCCAGCGCATCGACCGTCATGCATTCCTTGCCGCCCAGCCCCAGGTCGGACCACGCGAGCATATACGGCCAGGCACGCTCGGCAAACGAACGGGCCGAGACGATCGGCGCCGTCGGCAGCTGGCGGCGAGCCGCCTCTCCCTGGCGCACGAGCATCAGCAGCAGCGAGCAAGCCTCAGGCTTGCCGGCGGCCATCGGGATGTCGTCGAAGGGACGGTTGCGGTCCACGTGCGCCTCGAGCGTGCCATCGACCTCGCCCGGCTCAAGCCCGCCGAGCAGCTGCGCCGCGCGGTCGAGCATGTCGACCGGACCGTCAAGCGTCGAGAGCGCTTGCGCCAGCACGCGCTCCATGCAATCCTCCACCGCGTTGAGCGTCACGAGCTCCTGCGGCACCACGGCAGACGTGCGGTTGCGCACGCGCGCCACAAACTCGAGCGTCGACAGGTATACGTCGCCAAAGGGCGAATAATTGCCCTGGTAGCCACCGCAAAGCGCGGGCGCCGCCAGCGCGTACTCAGTTTTGGACAACGGGCTCAACGCCATCGCACCCAGCTCGAGCGCCGTATCCTCCAGCATAAGGCCCAGCGTGCGAGAGCGCAGGCGCTCGGCGTCGCCCGCCGACACATCGCGGTCGAGCACACGCGCGGCATCCGGCGCATCGCGCTCAACCGTGCGAATGTGCAGGCGCTCGGCAATGGCGCGAACGGCGGCACAACGGGCGGCCTCGGCCTCCTCCTGCGCCGGCGTAAAGATGCGGTTGCGTCCCAGCACCAGGCCGACCACATTGCGCGGACCCAGAGCGTCGACGGCAAGCGCCGCCAGCAGGGACGACGGCAAGTCGCCCTCAAGCGCCACCACGGCGCGCGACGTACCGCGGGCGCGGGCGTTATCGCGAACAGCGAGCACCAGTGCCTGCCACAGCCATTCCTCGGAGCGAAACTCGGGCAGCTCGTGGTCCTCCAAGGCATCGAGCATCACACCGCGCTGGATCTCCTGAACCAGCAGGCTCTCCTCAAAACACGGCGCTTGGGCCACCACGCGGCCGCAGTCGTCGAGCACAAACGAGCCGCCGGTATACACCGACTCGTCATAGGCACCGACCGGCGCCATGCAGGCAAACCACACGCTGCGCTTAGATGCGATCTTGCGGTAGGCACCACTGCGCACGGCGGCGATCGCGGCGGTCTCGCGGTCGGTCATATCGAATGCGTTGAACTGGAAATAGGCAATGAGGTCGACGCCGGTCGGCAGCATCTCGAGCTCGCGGTCCAAGTCAAAAATCACCGCGATGCGCACGCCGTCCACGTCAAACACCGGCGGCGCCCAACGGGCATCGCCGTTCCCACCGCGCTGCAGGGCAATGCTCGAACGGGCCGGCACCACATGGCCGTCCTTGAGCATCATGTAGTCGAGCAGGGGCTGGCCCTCAAACGAAACCGCCGCGGGCACGATGCAAATCATATCGAGTTCTTGGATACGCTCGGCGACACCGGTCAAGCCGGCAAGTATGTCGTGCTCAAAGTCGGCAGCGCCCACCAGGCCGCCGGGCAGGGCTCCAATAAAGAGCGGAGCCGGCACGCACAACACGCGCGCACCGCGCTCATGGGCCAGGCGCGCCTGGTCCTCGATGCGACCGCAGATACCCTCAATATCACCCAGGCGCATATCGATCTGTGCAAGTGCGAGCTTCATGGCTCAGCCCTTTCCGTCGTAAACCATCGTTGTCGTAGTAAAAGCGCCGGCCGCATGATGCAGTCGGCGCTCGCATGTGCATATGCTAGCTATGATACCCCGAGCGGGGGCGCGCTCCTAGAACGTCGCGGACCACAGCCCGTGCAGGTTGCAATAGGCATAGACGGTACCGGTCTTGGAGCCGCCGGCAAAAAACGTCGCGGGCTTCATGCCGGGCTGGAGGTAATGGACCTCCAGACGACCCTCGGCCTCAAGGGCGATCCACTCGATGTAGTGCTCGGGCACCATAGGATGCTCGACCGAGCCCACGCGTGCACGAATCACGTGACCGTCGCGCTCGCTCTCAACGACCGGCACGTGCTTCTCGTGCGCCGCGTCCTCGGTGTTCGCGGTCAACTCCGTGCAGCCGGCAGGGGTTGCAACGTCGTCGCCAAGGGCGGCAATGAGCTTGCCGTCGGGGTCCTTAAAGAATTTCGCCATGATGTTCTCCTTTGCTGATGTGCCGATGTTCTCGATGGTTCTTATGCCCAAAGGCAAGCGAACCATCCACGGCATCGCAAATGAACACATAACGAGCGGGGACGATGGGACAGCGCGGGCTATCCGCCCTGGCGGCCTCACCCGAGCGGGTTAACGCCCGTCACCGCCGAGCAGCGCCAGAACATCCTCGCGGGTAAACAGCGCCGACGAGATGCCGTCGCCGCCGAGCACGCTGTTGACCAGGTCGCGTTTGGACTCCTGCATCTGCATGATGCGCTCCTCGATCGTGTCCTTGGCGATGAGCTTGTACACGGTCACGGTATGTTGCTGGCCAATACGATGTGCGCGGTCAGTCGCCTGGTCCTGCGCGGCCACGTTCCACCACGGGTCGTAGTGAATGACCACGTCGGCCGCCGTCAGGTTGAGGCCCACGCCGCCCGCCTTGAGCGAAATCAAAAAGACCGGCACCTCGCCCGCTTGGAACTGCGCGACCATCTTGGCACGGCTCTCCTTGGACGAAGCGCCCGTGAGCTTAAGAAAGCCGATGTCCTCCTTGGCCAGGCGCTTGCCAATGATATCGAGCATGCCCGTGAACTGGCTGAACAGCAGAATGTGGTGCCCGCCGTCGAGCGCACCGTGCACGAGCTCCATGCAAGCGTCGAGCTTGGCGCTCCCCGCCTTGTAATCCTCGTAGTGTAGACGCGGGTCGCAGCAGATCTGGCGCAGCTTGGTGAGCTCGGCGAGCACCTTGAGCTTGTCCTTCTTAAACTCGGATGCCTCGCGATGCTGCACCTGCTGGGCGATGCGGTCCTGGTTGGCCAGGTAGAGCTTGCGCTGCTCGCCGGTGAGCTGTGCCATGACGGTGTCCTCGATCTTCTCGGGCAGGTCGGCCACCACGTCTTCCTTAACACGGCGCAGCACAAACGGCGACACGAGCGCCTGCAGGCGAGCGGCACTATCGCCCTCGGCGTGCTCTACGGAGCTCTCAAAGCGCTTGGCAAACGACTCGCGCGTCCCCAAAAGGCCCGGCATCAGAAAGTCGAAGATGTTCCACAGCTCGGACAGGCGGTTTTCGATGGGCGTGCCCGTCAGGGCAAAGCGCACACCGGCCGGCAGGCGCTTGGCGGCGCGCGCTACCTGCGTGAGCGGGTTTTTAATGTACTGGGCTTCGTCCAGCACAACGCGGGCAAAGTCCCGCTCGGCATACTCGTCGATATCGCGGCGCATAAGGTCATACGACGTTACGACCACGTTGTGCTCGGCGGCACCGGCAATTTGCACGCGGCGCTGCGCCTTGGCGCCCACGATGGCGCACACATCGAGTGACGGGGCGAAGCGCTCCAGCTCGGCGGTCCAGTTGTACACAAGCGACGCAGGGCACACCACAAGCGTGGGCTTGGCGTCCCCCGCCTCCACGCGCGCCAGGATATGCGCGATCATCTGCAGTGTTTTGCCCAGGCCCATGTCGTCGGCCAAGATGCCGCCAAGGCCCAGGTGCTCGAGCGAGCCGAGCCACTGGTAGCCGTCGACCTGATAGCCGCGCAGTGTGGCTTTGAGCGAGACCGGCACCGTAAAGTCCATCTTGCCGAGCGTGTCCAGGCGCTCGACGGTGCGGCGGAACGCGGCGTCGCGATCGGCCTCAAGCGCCGGCGTGCGCGCGAGCATGCTGTCGACAAACAGGGTACTCGACGCGGGAAGCGACACGCCGTCGAGCAGATCGACGGCATCGACGCCCAGGTCCTCAGCAAGACCAAACGCGGCGCGGGCACCCTCGTCCAGGCGTACGATGTCGCCCGACGTGAGACGCGCAAACGTCTGGTGGCGCTTGTACGAGTCCAGATAGATGGCAAGATCTGCCGCCGAAAGACCGCTCGCGCCCAGTTCAACATCGAGCAGGTTACTCTTGACGGTCGCGCGCACCGAAAGCTTGGGCGCAGGGCGGACCGAGACCTGGCGCAGGCGGTCACTGAGCATGACCTCGCCCAGCTCGGACAGGGCAGACAGGCCCTCGGTCAGCAAGTGGAACAGGCTCTCGTCATCGCGTTCCTCAAACGCCAGGCCGCCCTCGTAAAAGTCGAAATACAGGGCCGCCGTATCCATAACGCGAAACTCTGCTATCTCGTCGCGCGGCGGCACGCCCGGGCGCTGCTCTTCGAAGGGGCTGCCCGGAGCGCCCAGGCTAAAGAGATCTGCCGACCAGTCGCCGTAGGAAACCGTAATCTTGCAGGTCACAAGCCCGTCATCGACACCGATTGCCATGGCAAAGCTCGGCTCGGGCGCCACGGTGTCGAGCACGACGGGAGCGGTGAGGTCGGTGTATTCGCGCAGCACGGGCAGTGCCATGCGGCAGAATTCGGCCACCTGTTCGGCGGCGATATGGACCGGCGTGCGACAGGGCAGCAGACGCGACAGAAACGGTGCGGCATGCTGGGCAAACGCCGCATCGGCGCGGCGCGCGCGGTGCGTGTCGACCAGATAGGCAACGTCGCCCGAGGCAAAGCAGTACATATCGGCGGGCAGGCGCAGGTCGTAGCTGCCACCGGCCGCCGGCGCGATCTTGGCGGCAAGGAGCGGCGGTTGTTTTGCCGAGGCCTCGTCCTCCCCCACCGGCGACAACTCAACCGCCACCTCGTAGGAACGATGCGTCGTCGTTCCCCGCGACCAGGCGGGCTCAAAGGAAATGGTCCGGCCACGCAGCAAGTCCAGCATGTATACGATGTCATGCTCGGACAGCGGCAGCTGGCGCTCGGCGACAAAGCCGCTGCGTGCAAAATCGTACGACGCCGAACGCGAACTTGTGATGTCGCTCAGATACACAACCGTTGCCACAACAAGGTCGAGTAGGCGCACCGAAACCTCGTCAAAAGCCTCGGGCGCATGGAGGAATGTGAGCTTTTTGCCGTACGAGAACGTGCCGCCGCGCACGTAAGCGGCGGCCATGCCGTCGATGTCCTTGACCACGTAGGACACCGAGCCGCAGCGGATGCGAAGCTCGAGCGC
Source organism: Sodaliphilus sp. (assembly GCA_963657575.1). Taxonomy (GTDB): domain Bacteria; phylum Actinomycetota; class Coriobacteriia; order Coriobacteriales; family Coriobacteriaceae; genus Collinsella. The sequence goes on along the minus strand of CAVKNR010000070.1, from coordinate 452 downwards.
CCAGCTAAAGCGGTCGGCAAACAGCGGATTGTAGTACGGCACCAGCGAGGGCTCCAACACCGCCTTGGGGGCATCGGGGTCGACAGTGCCGGCGAGCTTGCGGCGCATGCCCGCCAACTCATCCATGCGCGCGTCCGAAAGATCGGAGAGCGCCTTCATGAGGCTCGGGCTCGTGGGAACTGGCGCCGGGAAGGGAAAGTTAGGGTTGACCGCCGGTGCGGCGGACGCGGGACGCACGGCTTGCTTGGGCGCCGCCGTAAACGTGCGAACCGGCGTGCGCAGGCCCTCGACGGGCTCGATGCCGCTGGCGTCCAGGTACGCCAGCGCCGTGGCGATGGCGTGCTTGCACATGCCGGGGTAGCGATAGGCAGCAGGGCAATCGCAGTCGTAGTCGATCACCTCGTGCTCGTCCATGTCGAGCGCCACGTGCGTCTTGTACAGGTCGCCGCGCG